>JBJTUF010000001.1:0-58466 GCA_046080565.1 Cuspidothrix sp.
GTAGTATTCGACAAAAGTCAAGACGAGCTGCGATGAATGATCAATACATGATTTCTGTGTTAGCAGCATCCATCGCAAACTATTCTCCTCTACTGTAATTCCCCTGTCAATAGGGCTTGAGATGCGCTAACCCTGCCAAAAATACTAAAGCTGAAGCTTTGCGTAGCGCTCAACTAGCGATTTTAAAAAATGAAAACTTTACCCATCCCTATTATTGGTCAGCCTTTGTATTAATTGGTAATTGGTTGTAATTGCAGGACTTAAGCACCAGTTACGGAATATCCTTCGCGGAGCGTGCCGTCAGGCATACCGCAGAGGCCTCAGAGAACTCAGAGGAATAGGAGTTTGGGAGAGTTTTTGCCTAAGTTCTATAGATAAATAGTCAGCACAACGAAGGAATGGAAAAATGAAAAGTAACCTTTTCACTAAAAAATACAAATTAAATACTAGCATTGTTAACTGTCTATTTATAACAATTGAATTAGGAATTGTTGGTCTAAACCTTTTATTAAAAGTCAATGCCCAAACTATCACCGAAACAGCTATACCTCAAGATCCTACCGTCTTACCAACTCCCCAACCTCTACCAGAAACCCAACCATTACCCCCTTTAGAAGAATTATTACCCACACCTGAAAAAATTCCGTCAATTCCCCAACCTTTATTAGAACAAATCCCTGGAAAAATTACACTTAGTCAATTTGAAGTGATTGGTAGCACTGTTTTCAGAAAAGAACAATTAGCAAACGTTTTAGAACCTTTTACCAATAAACCAATTTCTTTTGTAGAATTACTCAAAGTTCAAGAAGCTATTAATCAACTGTATATAAAATCTGGGTATATTACTTCAGGAGCGTTTATCCCTCCTCAAGAATTAAAAGATGGAATAGTAAAAATAGAAGTAATTGAAGGTGAAGTAGAGTCAATTAATATTACTGGGTTGCAAAGATTAAAAGCTGGTTATCTTCGCAGTAGATTAGGTTTAGCAACTAAAGCTCCTTTAAATCAAAAGAGGTTGCTTGAATCTTTACAAATGCTACAACTTGATCCTTTAATTGCTAATTTATCCGCAGAATTAGCAGCAGGTTCTCGTCCAGGTGTAAGCACATTAGAAATCAAAGTTCGGGAGGCAAAAGCTTTTTCGACTCAGCTAAGTTTTGATAATCAGCGATCGCCTAGTGTGGGTAGTATCCGCCGCCAATTGCAAGTAAATCATAATAATTTATTAGGATTTGGCGATCGCTTTCATATTGGTTATATTAATACCGATGCTAGTAACTCCCTTGATGATCTCAGTTATACCATCCCCATCAACCCCTATAATGGTACAATTAGTGTCAGCTACAGTCTTACTAATAGTAATATTATTGAAAAACCCTTCAGTAGATTAGATATTAACTCAGAATCCCGTAACTATCAAATTACCTATCGTCAACCCCTTACCCAAACCCCTACAAAAGAATTTACTCTCGGTGTAACAGCTTCCCGTCAAGAATCTCAAACCTCACTATTAGGTCTTCCTTTTCCTTTATCTATTGGTGCAAACGACCAAGGAGAAACTAAAATTTCTGCCCTCCGGTTTTTCCAAGAATATACTCAAAGAAACAGCCAACAAGTATTTGCTTTGCGTTCACAATTTAACTTCGGAATTGATGCTTTCGGCTCTACAATTAATGATCAAGCTCCTGATAGTCAATTTATCTCCTGGCGAGGACAAAGCCAATATTTACGCCTATTAACACCAGATACTACATTATTATTGCGCTCAGATTTACAACTAGCAGATCGTCCTTTAGTCCCTTTAGAACAATTAAGTATTGGCGGACAACAAAGCGTTAGAGGTTATCGTCAAGATCAATTATTAGCTGATAATGGTTTATTCGCTTCGGGGGAATTGCGTACTTCTATTATTAAAATACCTAAATGGCAAACCACAGTTCAACTATCTCCATTTTTTGACTTCGGTACAGTTTGGAATCACTATAATTCAGAAACCAAAATTCTCAAACAAACCTTATCATCCGTCGGTTTAGGTTTACGCTTCTTAGTTGGTAACAACTTTAACGCTAGAATTGATTGGGGTATTCCCTTAGTTAAAATAGATAGAAGTGGAAATACACTACAAGAAAATGGCATTTATTTCACAGTTGAATATAAACCTTTTTAGTTGGTATACTTAGATATAGAGCAGATTACAAGTCAATGAGGTACAAACTAAAAACCAAAACATAGCTTACGCCATGCTGTCCTATCAAACAGTAAGCATATTTTACCTCCTGCGCCTGGCTTCTGCTGTATTGATCGTTTTATTAATGATTAAAGCTACCGTGAAAAAATCATCATCATCATCAAATCAGGATGTAAATTCACAATCATTTAATTATTTCAAAACTGGAATATTACCTAGATCAATTGGTAGAACCCTAAAAAAAATCTTCAGCGATATATCCTCCAATGCTGAAGAGGAATTTATCAAGAAATATCAAATTTCCAGACAGCGTACAACCATTGCCATTAAATTATTATTATTGCTAATTATTATTCCCTTACTCACTGCTCAACTATCTAAACGGATCTTAATTCTACCTATAGTAGAAAAGCAAATACCTGAGAAATCTTATGGTGTTTTTCTGAATCAAGAAATGGAAGAAAAAGCATTTCATGAACTGAGAATATTTAGAGCAGAATTAAGATTTAAAAGCTTACTTAGTGCAGATACCAATATATTTTCAGTAGATATAGAATCGAAACTTAGAGAAAAAGCTGTGGAAATAGCAGCAGAATTCAGACAAAAAACTGCTAATGCTATTAGTAATATTTTTGCAGATATTTTAGCATCTATTTCCTTTATATTAGTAATTTTATTTAGTCGCAGAGATATTATTTCTTTACAATATTTTCTCGATAAAATTGTTTATGGTTTAAGTGATAGTGCCAAAGCTTTTTTAATTATTTTATTGACAGACATATTTGTTGGATTTCACTCACCCCATGGATGGGAAATATTATTAGAAGGATTTGCCCAACATCTCGGTTTACCAGCAAGTAGAAATTATATATTTATCTTCATCGCTACATTTCCTGTAATTTTAGACACCATCTTCAAATACTGGATCTTCCGTTATCTCAGTCGCTTGTCACCCTCTGCTTTAGCTACATTAAAGGAAATGGATGATTAGAATCTTCATCAGTAATGGTTAACTGTTCCCTCTCCTAACTATGAAATTTACTTTGCACAACTACTTTAGGACTTAGTTGTATGGTGCATCAGATATCAAGAATCCGTTTATTTACAGAATTTATGCAGTCTAACGCACCATATCAATGTGCCAGTTGCGTCAGTCCTGTACTTAAAGAGACTTAGGCAAAAATATTTACTTGAGGGGGCGATATTTAACCCAACCTACAGAAAATGCACAAGGTATAGCTGTAGCCAGGATGATTAAGACATGATTGAACCTTGAAACCTAATCATAGCAAGGGTTTTACCATTGTCTTTTCCAAGAAAGCCTCTTGCCTTCTGCTATATTGTTGTATTAGCATAAACATTCTGTTTTTTAATTAAGATAGTAGTTAGGCATTGATAAGAAACTTTAAATAGACATTTCCGGAAATTAATGTAGAGACGTTCTATAGAACGTTTCTACAAAGGTTGTAGAAAACGGATATTTAATTTTCACCACAGGTCTAATGTGTATAGTCCTAAAACCCATATTTCTCGTAGTGGTTTAGCACTGCTAAACCCCTAACCCACAGTTAATTTATCAGTAAGATGAAAATTAGTTGCAACCAGAAATCAATTATTTTAGTGAACTCACATCATGGTGAATTTGTACAGTGCGTCAGTCCTATCAGAGTCTTGACTTATGCAAAACCTACTGCAATAGGACTTACGCAAGTGTCACACTAAAAATCTGTTGTACGGTGCGTCAGATATCAAGAATCTGTTTATTTGCAGGATTTATGCAGTCTGACGCACCATACCAATGTGCCAGTTGCGTCAGTCCTGTACAAATACTGTCATTGCGACATAAGGAAGCAATCTCATGTCATTGCGACATAAGGAAGCAATCTCATGTCATTGCGACATAAGGAAGCAATCTCATGTCATTGCGACATAAGGAAGCAATCTCAAAGCACTAAGCTTCCTTAAAATGCGTCAGTCCTAAGAGTAAAACATCTAATTTTTAGTAAATATCTAAGATTATTATGAAAAATCGAATATTTAGTGTTTTATTGCTGGCATTATCTCTGACTACCACACCCCAGCTTGTATTTGCTCAAAACAGTGTTGAACAGCTATTTCAACAAGGCACTGCTGCGGAAACGGTAGGTAACAACTCTCAAGCGGAGACGATTTGGCGTAAAGTTATACAACTAGAACCCAATAATGGCAAAGCTTATAACAATTTGGGTAATGCTTTACGACGACAGGGAAAATTACCGGAGGCATTAGCCGCACATCAAAAAGCCTTACAACTCAATCCTAATGATGCAGAAGCTTATGTTGGTATAGGTAATGTGTTAAATGCCCAAGGGAAACAAGAGGAGGCTTTAGCATCTCATTACAAGGCTATCCAACTTAACCCCAACTTAGCTATTGCTTACAATGGTCTTGGTAATGTCCTCAGAACCCAAAAGAAATTAAATGAGGCTATTACCGCATTTCAAAAAGCTATAGAAATTGATCCCAAATATGCCTTTCCTTACATCAATCTTGGTTTAATTTTTAAAGAACAGAGGAAAATAGATGAATCTATTGCTGCTTTAAAAAAATCTATTCAGCTTAACCCTAACTATGCTTTTGTTTACAACAATCTCGGCATTGCCCTATCTGACCAAAACAAATTAGAACAGGCTGTTGCTGCTTATCAAAAAGCCATAGAACTTGACCCCAAATATGCCACTGCTTACTACAATCTCGGCGTTGCCCTCAGACAGCAGAAGAAATTAGATGAAGCTATTGCCGCTTATCAAAAAGCCATAGAACTTGACCCCAAATATGCCACCGCTTACAACAATCTCGGCAATGCCCTGTATGACCAGAAGAAATTAGATGAAGCTATTGCTGCTTATCAAAAAGCTATAGAACTTGACCCCAAAGATGCCACCGCTTACAACAATCTCGGCATTGCCCTGTATAACCAGAAGAAATTAGATGAAGCGATATCCAACTATAAAACAGCCCTATCATTACCAGAAGATACTTCGACAACTCCAACGACTGCCCATACTTTAGCTAATAATGGTTTGGGTTTAGTATTCCAAGAACAAGGAAAACTTAAAGAAGCTAGAAAACATTTTGACAAAGCAGAAGAACTTGATCCTGATTTTATCTATGCCCGTAACAACAATATAGAAGCAGATCGGTTATGGAAAGAACAACAAAATAAACTAGCTAGTGTAGAAGACGATCGCCAATGGTTGCCCAAAAATGACCCAACTTTACCTGTTAAACGTTCTGTAGTCCGCATTACTACCCAGTTTTTTAACAGCGAACGTCAAGGAACAGAGGTGGGTACTGGTGTAGTCATTCACCGAGATGCCAACCGCACATTAATTATTACCAATCGTCATCTGATTGTTGATCGTAATGAACAGGGTAAAGATATTCAAGTGGAGTTTTTCAGTTCACCACCACCGGACAGAGTACGAATGCGACGCAATGCTAAACTATTGCCAATGAATCCTACAGACGAACTCGATTTAGCTATTTTGGAAGTTACCGATAAACTGCCAGAAGATATCCAACCTTTACCCATGTCTGCAACTACTATCAACCACTCTACCCCCATCAAGATTATTGGTCATTCTGCCCGAAGGGGTAAAGATGAATCATGGACAATAAAACAGGGAAAAATTAGCAGCGATAACAACAAACAATTAGAAATGTATCAAACTAACCTTGAGCCTGGTTACTCTGGTAGTCCTGTGTTAGACTCAGAAAACCGGCTAATAGGGGTAGTTTATGCCCGAAAAAAGGGTGAAACCAAAAATTTTGCCTATCCTATATCTGTAGTTAAAAAACAATTATCCATCTGGAAAATTACTTTAACGAAATAATGATTTATGAATTACAAAATTCTCCTGGCCAGCTTACTCATCCTCAGTATTAATCCTCTATCTGCTAATGCCTCTTGTCCTCAAGGAAATGCCAGTTCTACCGATTATATCCGTAGGCAACCACCCAACCGTTGCGAAGGCATCAAACTCGAACCATTAAGCGGTAATAGCTTAAGTTTAATTTCCATTGCTACCCGCAACATTGCTAATTATGGTAATACCATCAGCTTACAAGTTCCCCGCATCAAAGATGGTAAAAATCCTCAAGTCATAGTCAAATCATTAGATGATAATTATCACTATCAATTGGATGATTTGCTATTATCTAACAATGGGGCAAATTTTCGTTTTAGCTGGGATACCTACGTTCTTAAAAAAGCCAAGATACCGGCGAATAAACTCCGCGCTGTAGCATCTTATCTCCTTGGTTCTCAAAATGTCTATGTTCCCGTAACATTGGGAAAAACTTCTGGTAAATACGAGTTTGTTTTTTATTCTCAAGATCGAGTTAAATTTACCAGTCTAAAAATTCTCCCTCTCACAGATAAAAAAGATCAACAGCCGGTACATAGTACATCTCGCACTACCCCAAATAGTGGTGAAATTAGTTTCACCTGGGATGGAAGTAAATCTCCAGCAGGACGCTATCAACTTCACTATATCGCTAATATTGAACGCAGTAATGAACCCAGCGATAGAATTGAACGGCGCATTGTATTTGAACATAACCCCAATTGGTTAAAATAAATCATGGGCTATCGGCAAAAAGGCAGAAATAACTCTCCCCACAATTCCAGATTTAGTAAAATCAAGAATTTTATTATTACTAAGTCTGGTTTAATTCAAACAAAAATTAATAATATTAAGCATAATTTTTTTCAGCAATGGCCAAATCTGAAAAAACATCTAATCCAGCAACAATCATCTATTTTAGTGATGATATTGCTTTTAGTTTTGTGTATTATCACTATTGCGGCTATTGTCCCTGGAACTCATATATTTGAAGGTAATCTCATTTTTAAAGAAATGAGTTTTACTTATAATGATGATCAACCTAAATTTTTTATCGGCAATATTAAAAATATTAAAGAATTAGAAACCGAAGGCAAGCAAACATTAACTTTTACTGGCAGTTTTCAAAGTCAATCTTTACCAGAAATTAATAACCTAAATTCCTTAGAAATAGAACTTACCGAACGGGAAAGTAAAATTATTATTACTCCAGCTAATTCTAATACAGAAAGCGAAATTAATCTCAGAGAATTACGACTACAACCGCAAACAAGAATAGCTAAACTAAAGTATGACTTTTATCGTCAGCAACTAGCTTTTTCTCTTCTTCCCCATTCTGCAAATAATCTTAATCCCTTAGAAATATATTTAGGTGAACAACCGATTAAAGTTATTTTAGAAGGTTATAAAATACCCAGTTTAAAATTACCCAAGTCACAAGATGACCTAACACAACTAGAGTTTATTGTCAACCCCGATAATAAAGAATTTACTTTTAAAATTCAAGAAAATACTAATATTTATCTTACCCTATCAAAACCACCAAAATATGAATCAGAACAATGGTTTAGAGGCAAAATAAAAACTAAAGATGTTACATTTACTCACGTAGATAGAAATGGTGGCAACCTCAAAGATGATTTAGAAATATCTACCATTCTCGAAGGTAAAATTCGCATGGCAGAACAAGATAGAGAAATTAAAGAAAATCAGTTTCTCATGGGAGAAGACACTAATAAACCTTTAAATATTCAACTTATCCGCAATTTGCAAATAATATCCGATGAAAAAGGCGACAAAAAAGGTATAGAAGCCCGATTTTCTGGAAAAACTAAACAAATTCAAATTGGACTAGATCAAGATTTTCCTGTTTCTAGTATCCAAGGTAGTTGGTTAGATGGCATTTTACCCCGTGATGCCATTATTGCCCTATTTTCCTTTGGTGCGGCTACGGTTGCTAACCTGCTTTCTTGGTTATTTAGTAATACCAATTCCCGCAAACCATAATCTATTTTTGACAGGAATTTTACTTTGAAGTTGAGCATATCAAAATAATCGAGTTAGACATTCTTCACGATTCAAATTAAAATGATTCTCAACATCACGCAAAATTGCGCTGAGAGTTCCAACTTTAATTGGACTATGATTAGGAATGGTAATGTGATGTTCACCATTTTCTTGAGTAGTTAATCGAATATGACTACCAGTTTAATGATCAATAATATATCCTAATTTACTCAAAGCTTTAGTAAGTTCTTCCCCTGATAGGTCTCTGGGTAATTTGATGAAGCAATTACCTCATCTCTAACAATGTGTAAACGAATTAATTGAGAACGATTTTGTTCATCAGGATAATGACAATGAACAGCATCTTTAATTAATTCTCGCAGTTCTTCAAGACTATCAGCTTGAGTAAAAATTGATTGATTAACAGCTTTAGCAATATAACTGCCTTCATCATCTTCTTCAACTAAGAAAATAATTTCTTTGATTCTATTTTCACTCATAATATATAGAACTAATATTTGATTTTTGAAATATGCGTAGGGCGTGTTAGCGATAGCGTAACGCACCATTATCAAGGGTTTGGTGCGTTACGAACTCCGTTCTAACACACCCTACAATACCTAATTTTGTTCAAAACTCAAATAGGAATCCTATAGTAATTAAGTTTGATTATTGAAAATATAAGTAGGGTGTGTTAGCGACAGCATAACGCACCATTGTCCAAGATTTGGTGTGTTACGGATTTCATCCTAACGCACCCTACAATACTAAAACGGTGGCTAAATTGCGGTTTGCTAGACGTGCAAAGTGTTCAGCTTTTTGGTAAACGTCATCTGGTAAAGTAATTGTGATTTGGTTACTCATATTTTTAGATTTTTTCCTTCATATATTTGATTATAAATATTTGTTATATCTTATCAAGATTTATTTTATAAAAAGTTACAATACGACTAATCATACAAAATTCAAACCATGTCTGAATCAGTGCAGTATATAACTAATATGCAAGGAGAAAAAGTTGGTGTATTGTTAAATCTGGAAACTTACCAACAATTAACCAACTTATCAGCAGATACGGAATTATTGATTGGTTTAAGTATTGATGAGTTGCAAGCTATGGTGGAAACTTCTTTGTCTCCTAAAACTCAGGCTCAACTAGATGAGTTATTAATGAAAAATGCTGAACATCAATTATCAAATGAAGAGTCTGAAACTTTAGACAAATTACTGGCACAGGTTGATCAATTAAATATTCTGAAAACCAGAGCTAGATATACTTTAAACCAATTTCAAGAAAAAGATAAAGTAGCGTGAGTGTTTATATTTCTGTTGAATTACAAGAAAAAATTCGTCATCGTTTTGCAGATTGTTGTGCTTACTGTCGTACTGCTGAATCTCTAACAGTTACTACTTTTGAATTTGAGCATATCATTCCTCGGTCTGCTGGTGGCGAAACTGTGTCTGAAAATCTCTGTTTGGCTTGTCCATCTTGTAATCGTTATAAGGCAACTCGTCAAACAGCAATTGATCCAAATACTCAGGAGGAGGTTAAACTATTTCATCCACAAAAGCAAACGTGGATAGAACATTTTGCTTGGAATGAAAATGCTACGGAAATTGTAGGACTTACTGCTGTGGGTAAAGCAACAATTTCTGCTTTAAAAATGAATGGTGAACATCCACCAAATATTTAATATTTTATAAACTGTTGAGGACGATTTTGTTCATCAGGATAATGACAATGAACAGCATCTTTAATTAATTCTCTTAGTTCTTGAAGACTATCAGCTTGAGTAAAAATTGATTGATTAACAGCTTTAGCAATATAACCGCCTTCATCATCTTCTTCAACTAAGAAAATAATTTCTTTGATTCTATTTTCACTCATAATATAGTAATTAAGTTTGATTATTGAAAATATAAGTAGGGTGTGTTAGCGACAGCATAACGCACCATTGTCCAAGATTTGGTGTGTTACGGATTTCATCCTAACGCACCCTATAATACTAAAACACTGGCTAAATTGCGGTTTGCTAGACGTGCGAATTGTTCAGCTTTTTGGTAAACGTCATCTGGTAAAGTAATTGTGATTTGGTTAGTCATATTTTTAGATTTTTTACTTCATATATTTGATTATAAAGATTTGTTATATCTTATCAAAATTTATTTTATAAAAAGTTACAATACGACTAATCATACAAAATTTAAACCATGTCTGAATCAGTTCAGTATATAACTCAATACGGTTCAGTTAAGGAAAATTGTAGGTTGGGTTGAGGCTTTGCGAAACCCAACAAAACTACCCCGCCAAATGTTGGGTTTCGTTCCTCAACCCAACCTACATGGGTCTAAACATGGTTGAGAGATGAACTTTTACGAAATCACGAAAAACCTATATTTGTAGGGGTTTAGCAGTGCTAAACCCCTACCCACACAATCAAATAATTAAGCCGTGTTTAGTATATGTCTGAATCAGTTCAGTATATAACTAATATCCAAGGAGAAAAAGTTCGTGTATTCTTAAAACCAGATATAGATACAGCACTTTGCGTAACGGTTTGATACAAAAATTTAGGACAAAATTATTACATCAAGCCGGAAACTAAGATATGAACTGTACCAGATAGACGTGCAAAGTGCTGTATACTTTAAACCAACTTCCAGGAAAACCTAACCAATAATTAGATCCTCTAACATGAACTATATGAAACAAATTAAAATTATTGTCGAAAAACACTTTGATGGTTATATTGCTTATCCCCTTGGTATTCAAGGAGTTATAGTTGGTGAAGGTAATAGCTATGAAGAAGCATTAGCTGATGTAAAATCAGCTATTAAATGTCATATAGAAGTATTTGGTAAAGAAGTTTTAGAAGATGAATCACCAATTTTAGAGGCTTTTGTAGCGGAAGCTAAGGTGATGATTTAATGTCAATAATTTATTTTATTTTCACTCATAATGTATTTATTTAAATAATTACCAGGACTTACGCAAGTGTGACACCAAAAATCTGTTGTAGGGTGCGTCAGATATCAACAATCTGTTTATTTGCATGATTTATGCAATCTGACGCACCCTACCAATCTACTGCTAAATATCGGCGGTTTTGCAAGAACTATAAACCAAAAGCCAAGCCAGAAAAAAGAAACCATTGGGGAAGTCGGTTTTTGCCGTCTATGAAGAAAAGCGGTAAAGGTAAGAAGTCACCAGGACAGATAAGTTTACCGTGGGATAAGCAAAAGGTAACGGAAAGTACGGATGTGCAGGAGGTAGCAGAAAAATTTATCCACGCAAATGGCTTTTTTGCCGCAGTGCCAGGTAACGAAATTCGCAAATGTTGATTCTAGCGTGGGAAAAGAGTCTGTAATAAATGTTTATAAATCTTGGAAAGCTTTAAATGTTACATTTTACAAGTCTCGATGCGAGAGAAGAGAACCCCGTACCCACTCCTAGTATTACTTCTTAATCCGTCATGGATAACATGGATAATAATATCTTTAGGTAAGTGACCGGGTGACTTCTTTGTATAAACTATATCTACCCACTTTCTCCGTTTCCATCCCACCTTGTCTGTAAATTTTTTCCAGGCTTCTCTGTAATACTTGCCGTCAGCTATACCACCGACGCTTAAGTAAATTTCCTTTTGGACGCTGAAGCCAAATTGACCATTGCTATATTTTACCCATAGTTTGTCAATTGTGCGAAGATCAGTACAAGGAAAGTTTAATAGTTCTTCGTCTCTTATCCAGTCGCTTTGCTGACGGCCTACAGCCTTTAACATCACCAAATAGGTTTCATGGTCTGCTTCTTTCCAGTTACCTGCTTTGAGTAAGTCCCTCAGTTTAGTATAGTCTATGCCTTTTTCTGAACTAAGGTCATCTTCACTACTGGGAATAATTGTATTTTCTACAATTAATGTTGGCTTTTCTTGGAAAGATTTATTTTCACTTTCCTCAACTTCATTTCCAAATAAATTCGATGAAAATGATATTAATTTATTGTTAATTGGTTCTACATCCTCATCTCTGAGTTGTAAAAGTTGCTGAAAATGTTTTAACTCATCTAATGTTACTTGACTAAGATTTTCTTCATACTTTACAGCTTCTTTAACAGCTTCTTCATACTCTTTCAAATTAGCTTGATAGATACGAATAGGCTCTAAAACTTCATCCTGTATTTGCTTAACTTCATCATCTGATAAACCTAATTCATTTTGATGACGTTTTAAAATTCGATTACCAATAGTTGAAATTTTACCATCACGTAAATATTTTTCTACTTCCTTGCGATATTTTAATTTTGGATTGCCAATAGGTGCTTTTGCTAGGTTAATTTTGAATCCTTCTTCCACAGCATAAATCTTTGGACTCATTGCTGGTGCTGCTTCCTGCACTTTTTTTCTTGCAAATTCATGCAATTCATCAATAGAAATCACACCATTATTATCAGTGTCAGCCGCCCCAGTTTCAATACCATTAACAATGTAACGGGTATAAACTGATAATTCTTCTCCTGTTTGTTCAAAGGAATATTGACTAGAAGAGGAAGAAGTCAAAACTGCCCGACCTTTTCCTCCTAATTGTCCATTAATATCTACATTACTATCATCTTTTGCTTTCATCCCTTCGGCAAAAGCACCACTAAAGCAAGCATCGAGAATAATTACCTGTCGCTGAGAACGACTATTTTCCATAAATTCATGTATTAAACTGGCAGGAGTAGCAGTAGTTTTGACTAAATTGCCATTGTCATATTTGCAAGTTTGGCTATTAGTGAGATATAACTTACCACTATCATCGGTAATCCCATGACCGGAAAAATAAAGTAATAATAAATCATCTTTTTTCCGATTATCAAAAAGCTTTTCAATCGCATTTTCCATATCCTGTCTTTGAGGATTTGGCATGATTATAATTTCACTTTCAGCAAAACCGCCCATTTCTGGATGCTGTAAAACTCGCTGCATTGCTTCGATATCTTTTACAGCCCCAGCCAATTTATTTAATCCTGGTTGATATTCACTGACCCCTATCAGTAGTGCAATTCTCGCCATTGTCTAGCCTTATTTGTTGTTAATAAAATCTTGTGCTTTTTGCCAAGCAAATTCAAATTCTTCTTTACTACTGGCTTCGACGTTTATTTCCCGACCATCTGGGGCTTTAACATTGAGTTTAATCGGTTTGTTACCCAAACGTTCTGCCAAAAATCCGAACAATTTCAAAAAGTTGGCTGGGTTCACTTGCGCTGTTAGCAGTCCGGGTAAAAAACCTCCTCCAGCTTTGTTGAGTTCTGGGGGGTTGGGGTCAAGAACACGGTTAACGTCTTCTATTTCATCTAGCTTCTGCATTTGATTCAGTAGCTTTTGCACTTCCTGATTCTTTTCTTCGTCCTCTAGGTCTGTATCAGTAAAGGCAATGGTAATTTGATAATTGGATGTGTCAGTCATAGGTAATTGGTATCAACTTAAGTTAAAAATGGTTTATCTGTTGCCTTCCAGAATCGCCAAGGAATAAATTCCCTGTCTCATAGCTCAAGTCCGTTAAAACGGACTAATAAACTTTCCTAGTATTTAGTCATCTTTAGATGACTTTCGCTATTAGTAAGGAACTTGAGTTCCTTGCTGGATGGTGATTTACGTTAAGTTGACACCAGTGGTCATAGGTGTAATTTTTAATTAAACGTACTTTATCCAGCATATAATAATATACACCATGTTAAGTAGCTTAGGTTGATAAAGAAAACCAAAAAGCATTAACTTTGGCTAAAAAGCTTTGAATAAATAGATATAATTGTAAGTTTATTAGTTTAAAAGATTACTAGCAAAGAATAGGGCAGTTTCTCACCGCCCTTGTAATCACCCATTTCAGCTTTTTACATAATCACCTAACATTTTTTCCAACCGTTCCACACTCAGACGAGGAGAAGGACGAGGTATAGGTTTTTCCTCACCGTTGTTAGTGACTAAATACAGCACAGGAATTTCATATTGATACGCTGCAAACCAATCATCACGGGTGGTAATATCGCGCACTTCTAACTCAAAACTGAGGTTTTTGATTTGTGCTAGTTTTTCCTGTAACCCTTCACAAAGATGACAACCGGGTTTGCTGTAGAGAATTAATTGCATAAGTTGGTATTTAATGAAAGTAGACCGTGACTTTTTTCATATTTTTATAGCAGATGTCCGTGCAGAATTGAGATTCAGGTATGATGAAACTCACCATACACCAAGACTTTCAACCCTTTTACTATACCCGTTACCAAAATTGTAACGGTAGAGGATTTATCAATGTGTCCATGAGATAGTGAACAAGTCATAGATGATCAACGTCTGACTGGATAGACACCAGAAAATCAAAGAGTAATTGAGGTAAAAGAATGAACACACAGAAATTTAATTCTGTCAACAGCAATTTTATACAACGACGTTACGGCGTAAGCTTGGGAAGACGTTATGCTTTAGCTGCTGCTAGTGTGATGCTTTTGAGTGTTTTTGGTTGCTCTTCAGTAGATAATGGTGAAAATGTTTTTTCTAAATCTTATCTACCAGGATCAGAAACCAGTTTCTTGTCCGAAAATAACTCATTTTGAAGATGAGATTTGGGATTAAATTATTCCTTTGGTAAGTCCTCAATTCTGCTATAACTTTTTAAGAAATACTTAAAGAATTATTTGCTTCTATGTTCGTAGATGCTTCCGGTGTGATGGATGCAGCTATATCTCCTTGGGAAGATTCTTCTGTATCCAGATGTAAAACTGGAGGACGAATGGCAGTAATGACACTTTTAATGACCACAGCAAAGGGGACAGCTACAATTACCCCTAAGAGTCCGCCAACTCTTGCACCAGTTAATACAGAAATTAAGATCCACACTGGGTTTAAACCCGTAAAACTGCCTAAAATCCGGGGTGCAATCAGATTTTCGAGAATTTGCTGGACAATGACGGCGGCTATTAATACTCTCACCCCCATGGAAACATCTTGGAGGGAAACTAAAGAAGTTGTCAGGGCGATACCCACAGAACCACCAAAGGGGATAAGTGCCATAACTCCGATTGTTAACCCAAATAATAAACCAAAAGGAACTTTCAACCACAAAAATGCAGGAATGAGGGCAGAAGCCATACAGGTTGATAAAATTAATTGGGTGATGAAAAAGTTTTGAAAGCTGAGGCGGACTGTTTTGGAAAAAGGAGCGCGAAATTTAGAAGGTAGCCACTCTACTAAACTTTGCCAGAGTTCGCCACCATGCTGTAAAAGGTAAAAGGTTAATACCATTGTTAGGAGGAAATCTAGCAAACTGGTTAAAGTGACGACAGCTAGATTTAGTGCTTGTCCTGCTATGGCCTGTAGTTGTCCTTTGACGCGATCGTTAATTTGTGCTACTAACGCATCAAGATTAATTGGTAAACCGGCATTGTCGGCTTTTTCATTGAGTATCATTAACTGAGAACGCCCAGAGTCAATTAACTCCGGTAAACGCGCTACTAACTGTTGAGCCTGAGTTAAGGCTAGGGGAAACAGAGTTACACCCAAAGCAAGGAGAATAGATAAAGCTAACAAGAAGACTAAAACAGCCACCTGTTGCCGTTTAGCTCCGTGAGCTTCCATCCAACTGACGGGATAATTGAGTAAAAATGCTAGTACCGAAGCTCCGACTAAAATTACTATGAGAGAATGAAAATAATCGAAAATTGCGGCGATCGCCCAACCATTGAGAACTAATAAAGGCGCGAGGAGAGCGATCGCTAAAAATCTCGCTAGGGGTGTCAGTGCTTGCCACCAATTTAGTAGCTGACGTGTCTGCATTTTTAAGTAATTACACTATAGAACTAAGGTGATTGTTGCTATACTGGAGTATTATTCTAATTGAGGCAGTTTATGGGTAATTAATAACGGGTAATGGTTAACCAGTCATCATTGTCAACTACTTCAGCTTTTTCCCCATAACCTAATTAGTAATTCAAGTTATTGTCTCTAACTTAATGAATTTTATTTACCATCTCTAGTTTATGATCACATCAACCAATTATGGATAAACCACCAATAAAATATACAGATACCCCAAAAACTCAACTAATTCTCTACTTGATTCCCATTATCGGCTTTTTTCCCTCCCTTTGGACTCTTTATGTCCGTCAAGGTAGCCGGGAACAACTGTCTATTAGCCGTTTGTCTATTACTCTAGCTTTTATCTGGATGTTAGGTTATCTATTATTAGCAACTGGTGCAACTTCTGATTTTTGGACATTGCGCCTTTTAATCCTCAATACTTTTCTGACTTCAGGTTATTTTTTAGTCAGTGTTTGGTTAATTTTCCGAGTCCTGCAAGGTAAATCTTCCCGTTTACCAGGGTTTAGCAATCTAGCAGAGCGTGTATGGCGGAAATATTGATCCGGAAGGAGAAGGTAAGAGAGAGTGGTTCGACTTCGCTCACCAACCAGAGGCAGGAGGCAGTGGTTCGACTTCGCTCACCAACCGGCCGACTTCGCTCACCAACCGGCGACAGGAGGCAGTGGTTTAAGATTTCAGGATCAATAAGGAATAGGAATGAAGCAAGAAAAATATCATTTCCCCCATGCTCCCCTGCTAGGGGCAACCACGGGGGGTTTGCCCCTACTTCTACCCTGTATGCCCAAGCTTCTCCCAAGTAAATTTAATTGAAGGTAAGGATGATATTTAGCAGTTTTCTATAGCAAACTTGATCAGGAGTGGTTATTATAGTCTGATTTGTTTTAGATGTATTGAGTCAGCACGTTTAATTTATTTAAAATCGTAGGTGAGAGGAAGTCTGTGACTAGCCAAAAAACATCAGCCGCACAACAAAAAGCCGCACAAGCTGCACAAGCTAAGTATAATCATAAAAATTCCTGGTCATCGAAATCTGGGCGGTGGCCGTGGTTTGCTGTGGGTATGGGTGGGATTGCCATAGTATCAGGATTAGCAGGAGCATTGTTGGCAGTCTCTTGGGAAAGTACACCTTTACAACAAGCCCAACTTAGTCCCCAAGAAGAAGCAGTATTTGATGGCGATCGCATCTCTGGAAATGGCTTACAATTTTCTCAACTCACCCGCCCTGTCAACATCCTGTTAATGGGCATGAGTGTACTACCTCCAGATGTAGAAAACCCCCCATCTGAAAGTAAAAATATGGGTTATCTACCTCAAATCAACTCCTTTGACGGTCTTTCGGATGTCATGCTATTGATCAAATTTGATCCAGAGACACAAAAAATAGTCATGCTTTCTGTTCCCAGAGATACCCGTACAGAAATTGAAGGCCATGGCGTGAAGAAAATTAATGCCGCAAATGTGGATGGTGGGCCAGCTTTAACCGCTAAAACCGTAAGCAATCTATTAGGTGGAGTTGGCATTGATCGCTACGTTCGTATTAATGTTTTAGGAGTAAGTAAATTAATAGAAGCGTTGGGAGGTGTGAATGTCTATGTTCCCAAAGATATGAAATATCGGGATGATTCCCAACACTTATACATTAATTTAAAAGCGGGACAACAACATCTCAATGGTGAACAAGCATTACAATTATTACGCTATCGCCATGATGAATTAGGAGATATTGGACGAATTCAGCGTCAGCAAATGGTCTTGCGTGCCTTAATTGAACAAACTCTTAACCCAACAACCCTAACGCGAGTACCAGACATTCTCAATGTTGTCAAAGAAAATATTGATACCAATTTATCCGTTGAAGAATTAGTTGCATTAGTCGGTTTTGGTTCACGCACCAATCGCTCGAATATGCAAATGTTAATGTTACCTGGGCGCTTTAGCGAAAAAGGTGAATTTGATGCAAGTTACTGGATACCTCAAAAACGAAGTGTTGCTAAATTAATGTCCCAGCACTTTGGTTTAGAAACCACAAGTTTAGAAGACACATCCGCTACTCAACCTAGTCAACTACGCATAGCTATTCAAGATAGCACAGGTAATAAACGCTCTCAATTACGCCCTCTAATTAAAACACTGGAAAAAGCTGGATATACAAATATTGTTGTTTCTAAACCCTGGGGAGAACCCCTAGACGTAACTCATATTGTCGCACAACAGGGTGATGGAGATAGTGCCGAATCTGTCCGTAGTTTGTTGGGATTTGGGGAAGTACGCATAGAAAGCACTGGTAATATTTCTTCAGATGTTACTATCCAGGTTGGTCAAGATTGGTTTCAAAATCAGGCCATTTTCCAAAATTCTCCCTAATCATAATTTGAGTGTCAATTTCCGATTTATCCTTGAGAGTTTCAGATCCCTGACTTCTTTAAGAGGTCGGGGATATTATTTATATTGCTATTCTCTTATCTCCTGATAGCGTTCACATAGTGTACCGAAGGCATAGGGTGGCGAAACCATACTCCTGAACTGCTGACTCCTGAATTCTTACTATTAAGGTAACTGTGATAATAAGCTTTTGATCTGCGGACTAGATAACATTTTTTGAGCATCGGTAATCATACTTTCACCCCAAAAATGCTTTTTCATCACGTAAAAATCTGCAAAATTTTTGTTTAACTTTAAAGCTTTTTCAGCTAATTTATATGCCTGTTGTTGTTCTCCCTTAACATACAAAGCTACAGCTAAAGCTAAAATAGATTCAGCAGATTGACTATTAATTTTTATAGCTTGTTCCCATTGTTGAATCGCGGTTTCTTTGTCTCCCTGTTCATATTTAATAAAGGCGATATTATTGATAGATGCTAACTGCTGGGTATCAGGAGCAACGGCTGGATGATAATTAGACATAGGGGTGATGTAGTTTCCTAGTGGATGATAATTAATACATCTACTGGTGTAAAAATCCGTAAAATCTTCATAAAGATTAGAACAAGATGAGAGGCAATACTGGTTATTGTGGATAAAAAAAGCCAACGTAAATAAACGTATAAAATCCTTTACAATGCAACAGTAACATAGTATAACCCAGTAATACCCATACCCAACTGGTAACACTACTGGCATGGAAGCACCCCAAGGTCAACAAGAAATCAGCAGCCAACAATCTATAATCTCAAATAGTGAAGCTGAACCAGAAACAACAGCCTTTGCCGAGTTTGAGAGTGAAGTATATGCTGTTGCCATATCACCCCAAGGACGACAACGCATAGCTGTGGGTTTAAAAAATGGCACAGTTGAAATTTGGGATGTGCTAACCAGGACAAAGTGGGCAACTTGCCAAGGTCATACAAGTTCTGTCATCTCAGTAGCCTTTAATCACGACGGCACACAGATGGTCAGTGGCAGTGATGACCACTCAGTACGGTTGTGGGACGTGCAGACAGGAAAAGCCATCGGTCAACCCTTCTCTGGTCATAATGGTTCTGTCAACTCAGTAGCCTTTAATCATGATGGCACACAGGTGGTTACTGGCAGTGATGACAACACAGTACGGTTGTGGAATGTGCAGACAGGAAAAGCCATCGGTCAACCCTTCTCTGGTCATACAGGTTATGTCAACTCAGTAACCTTTAATCACGACGGCACACAGGTGGTTAGTGGCAGTCTTGACAACACAGTGCGGTTGTGGGATATTTCTGACCCCCAGCGCAAGCGACAAATAATTATCGGAAAACATAAAGGACAGGTTTTTTCTGTTGCTGTTGATCCTTTGGGAGACTACATTATCAGCGCTGGTGAGGATGGTATTAAAGTCTGGCGTTGGGAAGGATTTAATATTACTCGTGTTCCCCAACCTTTTAGTAATGACCAAGCAAGTGGTGAAGACTCTCTTGATGTGGCTAAGGAACTTCAATCTTTAGCTGATGTATTAATGTTGCGAAGTTTGAAACCACCTTTAGCTGTGGCAATTTTAGGCAGTTGGGGAAGTGGAAAATCCTTTGGGATGCACTTAATAGAAAAACAAATTACGAAAATTCGTTGTCAAAAATTAGAAGAAAAACAGACCTGGGGTGAAGAGGGAGATGAACCTTATCTTTCTCCCTATGTTGGCCATGTTTATCAAATTAAATTTAATGCTTGGAGTTATGCTAAGTCTGAACTTTGGCCAAGTTTAATGCAGACTATTTTTGAGCAACTTGACCGTCAATTAACTTTAGAACAGCAGTTAAAAAAAGTTTCTGATTTACGCGCTGGAGGTAAAGTTTGGCAAGTTCTCAATCAAATAAATGATAGTGAAAGAAAAATTATACTAGAAAATGAATTGGGTCAGGAAGTATTAGCTAAGTTAGAAAACGGTAATACTCTTTGGGATATTCTTAGTCAAGTTAAAGGGAAAGAAAAAGAGAAATTAGAACAAGCAGAATCAAAGTTAAAAGATTTAGAAAAAAAATTACAAGAGGAAAATCAAAACATAGAAAATGAAGTAAATCAAGAGTTTGTCAATAAATCAATTCTGATTACTTTCTTAACTCAACTCAAAGAACTGAATAAAGATGATTTTGGTAATTCTATTTTTAAAGATTTTCTCAACCATTATGGATTTAAAAATAAAGAAGAATTAAATCAACAAATTCCGATTTTTGATCAATTAGAAAAGTTAGAAAAATCTCAGATAATTGAAAAGATAGAAGGTTTAGTAAAAACTGATGATAAATCAATTAAAGATTTTATTCAAAAAACAGAGAAAATTAAGAATTTTGTAGATGAACAACCCAGTAAAATAGCTAATTTAATTGAATTTATTAAACAAGATAGAGAAAAAGATGGAAAAAAACATGAAAAAATATTTCCTATACTAATTATAGTATGTTTACCATTTATCATATATGCGATAATATTAATTATATCCACTTACTTACCGTTATTAAAAGAAATTGCCTCTGCATTAACAATTGTATTTACTACCCTGTTAACAACTTTGACCCCATTAGCTAAAAACGCCATTGAAACATTTAAAAAATTTAGAACTTTTCAAGCTAAAACTACCAGAGTTTTTAAAGCTGCTCAAGAAAGTTTAGAACAGGAAAAACAAAAATTAGCTGCTGATAAAGATCAGAAAATTCAATCTAAAATTGAAAGTGCAACTTCTGAAAAACAGAAGGAAATTGAAAAACTAAAAGCAGAAATTGAAAAACAAAAACAGCGTGTTGGGTTAACTGCTCAGTATACATCTTTATTGGATTTTGTCAATGATCGTTTAGAAGATAATTCTTATCAAAAACTTTTGGGGATAATGCACCAAGTCCAAGATGATTTGCAAGATTTATCGGATCATTTAACCTATACACCAGGAAAGACAAATCCTGAAAAACTCGATGTTTTAAAACCACTTTTTCCCAGAGGACCAGCGAGAATCGTTTTATATATAGATGATTTAGATCGTTGTCCTCCTCATAAAGTTGTGGAAGTTTTAGAAGCGGTACAACTATTATTAAATACAGAACTTTTTATTGTTGTCTTAGCAATAGATGATCGTTATATTGGACGTGCTTTAGAAAAGACTTATCAAGGAGTTTTAAAACGTGGTGGTACTCCTTCTGGTGTGGACTATATCGAAAAAATTGTCCAAATACCCTACAGAATGCGGCCTATGACTAAAGAAGTGGCAGAAGGTTATTTAAAATCTTTGCTACATATTGAAGAGGAAGCTAAACCAGAAAATCAAAATCGGCCTGAACCACCACAAGAAACTCTAAAAATTAACCCTAATCAACAAACAACAAAAACAGATATTATCATTTTACCACCAGAAGCCACGGAAACTAGCTTTGCAGCAGAATCACTACCAGAAAATTATGAACTGAATCCAGAAAATATCACGAATGAACATCAAGATTTTGAAAAACCAGTATTTTCTCCTTCTGAAGATATAGAGGAAAAGGAGAATACACCTACTTCTGAATCAAACAGTACAGAAGACAAGTTAAAACAGAATCATAGCGAAAAACAACAAAAACAAAATTTTGTAAATACTGACCCATTAGTTGATTTTCAAAGATTTACTGCGGAAGAATTTAGATGGATCAAAGAATGCTGTCAGCACGTTGATTTAACTCCCAGAACCGCAAAACGACTAATTAATATTTGCAAAATTATCAAAATTATCTGGACTCCTACAGAGAATGATACAACCTGGAAAGAACCACCCACAGAAGAATGTAAACAGACATTAATTGCATTGTTAGCATTAGCTGGGAGATATCCCAAGGAAATGCGGAAAATATTGGCAGAAATTTATTTAGAATTTGAAGAAACCGATGAAAATACAATCACAATTTACAAAAATCAATGGTTAGAAAACCTCGATCATTCAGATGTATTCGTGGATATGCACACCCAAAGAGAATGGAAAAAGTTTAAAAATGACTTTCATAAAATGCCACCAGAAGAAGAATTTGTGTTTGAAAAAAGAACATTTAATTTAGCAACTTCTTTCTGCTTTGTTGGTGATATTGGTTATGATCCAGATGATAACTCCAATCGTGAATATAGATAAGGATGAACGTTCTTTTGTCAGAATCAAGATATCCAGGATTTAAGGATGTACAGGATTGTGATTTATAGATTATCTGTGAAGAGTTAATGATTATAAATTATGATTCAGAGAAAAATATATTTTCTATTATTCACAACATATATCTCCTAAAAAACATCCTGTTAATCCTCTAATCTTGGATATCCTGATATGGCTTGCGCCACGCTACGCTATCAGATAATTTACTTATTCCCCGGCTTTCTTTATAATCAAAATAATAAATAATAGAAATAGCCAAACAGGAGTAAATAGATTATTAATAATCAACCTCAACTAATTCCAGGAGAGGGAATTGTAGGAACTTATGGAGACTTAATCAAACTGGGACGTAGAGGTGATAACCTCACACCTCATCACATACCTGCGGATGCTTTTATGAAAGCCAAAGTTCCACTTAATTATACAACAGATCAAGGATATGCCATAATGATGGAACATTTATCCCCAGGAAAAGGAGGTCGTCATCGGCAAACAATTTCTTATGGTAAACGTCCTAATTTAAACGTATCACCCAGACAAGCATTAGCGCAAGAAGTTTGTGATGTACGTTCTATTTATCTTCGTCAAGGTTTGTATAATAGAGAAATCAGGGAAAGTTTGCAAACATTAATCAGACAGAATAAACATACTTGGCCATGGATTTTTGAGAAATAAGGGACAAAACAATGAATCAAAATAATTTATTGGCAACCTTGCAAGAAAATCGCTTGATGCAAACAGAAACACAAGTTACAAATTTTGAAAATGCTTTAACTGCAATAGCTGAAAATTCTGATGAAAATAATTTATCTGCCTATCATCTAATTTTAGATGATCAATGTCAACAGCCAGAAGTGATGTTTAGCTTAATTCATTTTCTGGAATCTTTTGATATGGAAAAACAAATTACAGCATTTATTCATATTGTCCCTCAATTAATGATCATAGCACCAGAATGGACAAGAGTTATTCACAATCGGATTTTAAATGATGAATCAGCTTGTCAAGTTTATCAAAATCTATTACATTCAGCTAATTTAAAAACTCCCCATTTTCTCTATGATCTTTTAGAAGAAAGTATTATAAATAAATTACAAGTTCAAGAAAGTGTATTATTGTGATTGTCAGAATCAGGATGTCCAGGATTGTTATTTATAGATTTTTTGTGAATAGTTAATGATTATAAATTATGATTCAGAGAAAAATATATTTTCTATTCTTCACAACATACATCTCCTAAAAATCATCCTGTTAATCTTAGACCACAGTTAGGGCGAACGGCCGTTCGCCCCTACACATTACCCAAAATTACATATCTAACCTGTAATTCTCCTGTTCTCGTTCCACAAAATACTGCACACGGGCGCGGTAGTCTCTGAGAGTTTCATCTACCCAATCGCGATCGCTACTGTTAACATAAAGATGAACTAACGGCTCACTGGCATCAGGTAACAATAACACCCAATTGTCATCATAGGGTTGACGAATTTTCACACCATCAATTAACTCCAAATTTTGCGCCGGGTGGGTTTCCACCAAATAACGCATCAACGCCCCCTTAGCAGTCCAAGGACAGCGCAGTGTGTAGCTTCTGTAAATAACACGGGGTAACTCAGAACGGACAGTGGCAAGCGATCGCTCTTGAATAGTTAACATTTCAATCAACTTGGCAATACAGAACATCGAATCAAACCCCGGATGCAACTGTGGAAAAATAAACCCAGTTTCCCCACTTCCACCTAAAACCACATTCGGATTTTTCTGACAAGCTTCCATTAAAGCCGTTGGATTCGCTTTAGTTCTAATCACCTTACCATCATGACGATGGGCAACTAACTCCACCGCACTAGAACCATGAACCGGCACAACTACCGAACTTCTAGGGTTTGCAGTTAACATCATATCCACCATCAAAGCCGTCAGCATTTCCCCCCGAATTGGAAAACCAGATTCATCAACTAAAATTAGTTGTTCCCCATTAGCCGATACTTGCACACCAAAATTAGCATTTACCGCCTCCACAACATGGCCTAATTGAGTCAACAGTAATTCCCGATCAGCGTTAGAAATTGCCGTTTTATTCAAACTAGCATTTAACACCACCGCATCAGCCCCAAATTGATCCAACATTTGCGGTAAAACTGCCCCAGACACAGCGTAAACATAGTCAATTACTACCTTTGCTCGACTATTACGCAGAGTATCCACATTCAATAACTTCTCAAAAGCCTTCCCATAGCAATCCATTAACTGGCCAGAATATACCACATCACCAATTTCATGACTTTGGGAACGGCGCATATCTTCCTTAAAATACGCCCCCTCAATTTTCTTTTCTTGAGCCTTAGAAATATTAATCCCCTTGAGATCCATAAACTCAATCAAAATATAATCTCGCCGTTCTGGATGTACCCGCACATGAATACCCCCCGCCACCTGCATAGTCGGGATCACCGTCCTAGCAATGGGAATAGCTGTAGTATCAAGGTTTTGCACATCCACACCCACAGACATTAAACCCGCAATTAAAGAACGTGTCACCATCCGGGAAACATTGCGTTGATCACGGGAAACAGTCACCATTGAACCAGGTTTCAAAGTTGAACCATAGGCCGCCCCCAACTTCACCGCAAACTCTGGCGTAATATCAATATTGGCTAAACCCTGGACTCCCCTCTGTCCAAATAAATTTCTTTGGGCAATATTCCCCCAAATCAGATTAATATTTAAAACTGCCCCCGACTCAATCTTTTTACTCGGCCATACCCTCACCCCAGGACTAATTTGCGCCTCTTCTCCCACCGTAGATAAAGAACCCACTACAGCCGCTTCTAAAACATGAGCGCGTTTATCAACACGAGTTCCACGGCCAATTACACAAGCTGATAACTGGGCTTCATCCCCAATAATTGCCCCATTCCAAATAATAGGCCGCTTTAAATGAGCATCAGCACCAATCGTGACATTATCACCAATTACTGTTCCATCTTCAATTTTTACCCTTGCCCCAATGCGGCAATTATTACCAATCACTGCCGGGGTATCAATTCTGGCAGTAGGATCAATATAAGTATTTTGTCCTACCCACAAACTGGGAGCAATTTCGGGATAAGCTACTTTGAGCGTCACTTTTCTTTCTAAAGCATCATATTGAGCTTCCCGGTAAGCATCCAAATGACCCACATCACACCAATAACCCTCAGCCACATAACCATAAATTGGCTCATTTTTAGCTAGTAGTAAGGGAAATAAATCTTTAGAAAAGTCACATTCAGTATGTTCTGGTAAATAGTCTAAAACTTCTGGTTCTAAAATATAAGTTCCAGTATTGACCGTATCGGAAAAAATTTCACTGGTAGAAGGTTTTTCTAAAAATCTATTAATGCGTCCTTCCCTATCCGTAATCACCACACCAAATTCAATAGGGTTAGGCACACGGGTTAAAATTAAAGTTGCTTTTGATTGTGTTTGTTTATGAAATTCAATGGCTGCACTCAGATCAAAATCTGTAATACTATCACCGCTAATAACTAAAAAAGTTTCATCCAAAAGTTCAGCAATATTTTTCACACAACCTGCTGTTCCTAATGGCTGATCTTCTTCAATCGCATAGGTCATTTGGACACCAAAGTCACCACCATCCTGGAAGTAATCACGCAAAACATCTGGTAAATAATGTAATGTCGCAATTACTTCATAAATTTGGTGTCGTTTCAGGAGATTAATAATATGTTCAGCAATTGGGCGATTTAAAATAGGAACCATCGGTTTGGGTAAATCACAAGTCAAAGGACGCAACCTTGTTCCCGAACCACCTGCCATTAAGACTGCACGCATAAATCCTCCTATAGCATAGCGTGGTCTAAGCCATAGCTTGACTCAAACCATAATCCTTGTCTTCCTTTAGTCTCATACAGATATTGCGATTTCTGGAACTTCCGTAAGAAACATCTATCAAACTCATTTTGTATCCAGAGACGGCTAAATAATTTACCAAATTATACAACTCTTGTGGTGCGGGCATCATGCCCGCAGCTTTTGTATTTAATAAAAAATCAAATATCCTCCATTATTGACGAATAGATAAACTACTGGATGATTCTGTTCGCATTTTTCTAGTTTCTTCTAATATTTTGTCTATATCTTCCGTTGATAAACGTTGAATATAGTTAATTTTTACCTCTTCTAAAAAGTCATTTAATAAAGTTTGAACTTCTGCCATGAGTTGTTTTTGTTTCATTTCAGAAGTTAAGGAAGCTGTAAATTTTTCTATTAACTGACTAGAAAGTTTAGCCGCTACAGGATCTTTAGTTACACTTGTTAAAGCTGCATAGATATTATTAGTAATTTGGCTGGCTAATTGTTGACTAATTTGTACTTGTGCCTGACCTAAGCCTGGTAACATGAGCAGATTATTGTAACCTGGTAGTTGTTGACAAGCAGTCTCAATACTGTGACATAAAATTTCATTTAATTCTGGTTGGATTTTTGGTAATACTTGATTAACAAGAGTTTTAATAAATAATCCTGTCAGAGCTTCTATTTCATTAACATTATTAATATCAATGTAAGAACGAACATTTTCCGATTGTAATAACCAACGGGTAATTTCCCCTCTTTTGATAGAACCTTGAACTTGATTAATTATCTGTACTACCACAATTTCTGTAATTTCTTCAGCAAAATTCGCTAGAATCCCTTGATGTAGTTGTTTTCTCACCAAATGAAGATCAACTAACTGAGCTTGATCAAGTCTAATTATAACTGGTATGACCCGCAACCATCGCCACAGGGGTACTAATAATAATAAATCATACCAACGCCAAAGAATTGCTTCTAACCAGCTTAGGTGACTATATCTACGTTTAATTAGAAAAGCGCGTCCTGATAATTCTATCGCAAATAGAATGGTAAAAGGTAAATCAATAATCCAAAAATCATTTGTTGGTTCTCCGTTTTCATCAATTTTTCGGTAATAGTTGGCGGCAATTCCTGGGCGAATATTTGTATTAAAAAATTGTATTTGTTGATTCCAATTATTTTGAGATAAATACTCCCGACTCCAAAAAGTATTAAATGCTTCTTTGGCTGATTCGTTGCCAATGTGTTCCCGCATCCGTTTTTTAATTTTTTCCATTGTGCCACTTTTCCCCGCCCCAGCAAAAGGATTAGTTTCGATCATCTCTTCACTAAGAAGACGAATATCTGCTAATTTAGTCTTTGTCTGTGCTGAATTTAAACCGGTTTGGCTGACCTGTTCTTCTAATGCTGCAATTGCTTCTAGATATTTCCTAGTATCACGATTAGGTTCAATCCCCTTAATGGGATCATATAATAGAGTTAGTTGGGGAAGTGTGCGGAAGTAAAAATCTCGCCCAGGTACATAACTTAAATCAAATAGCACTAATACTAGGTTAGCACCCGCAGTAATAGCCATTAATCTTTCCCACCAAATGTTTTTTTGGTGAGATTTTTTTAATTTATTCATAATGCCTCATATAAATGCAAGGTTGATAGATTATTTGATCAATTTTAGGAAAACATAAATATCTTATCTGTTTCCTGTTCCCTCTTTCTCCTACCAATTATAAAAAAACCAAGATGCTATTTGTAAATAATTTGCATCTTGGTTAAAGAAAATTCCAGAAATTAATTGTCTTGATTTCTGAATTTTATATTTCTACCTCAGATTTAAGCACCAGGTTCAATACGTCCATAGAATAAACCACGAATCTTCACTTCTTTAGGTTCACCTGCACCTAAGTCTGTATCAGAAGGTTGTTCACTTTCAAAAGTTCCAGCGATTTCACCAGAAGCATTATCTACTTTGGCAACTTGTAAGGAAATTTTACCCTTGAGGATTTCTGCACGCTTAACATTAGTACGGGTTAAGTCTTCAGCATCAGCTTGAGCAGGTAAAGCTACCGCGTTATCATAACCACTTACAACACCACGACCTTTAGGATCTAAGAAAGCAGCACCACGATAGGAAGGTACTTTAAATGTTCCTTCAAAGTCAGTGGAGGTGTTAATGCTAGTTAAATTAGGTTGTGTTTGTGCAACTAAGCTTTTGATGGTAAATAGGAAAGGCACTAATTCACCACCAGGTAATTTAACAGTGATAGCTTGGAAGTCTAAACCATCTTCTTCTTTAAAAGTCAAGCTATTATCTGGGTTAACGGTTAGCTTTCCTTGTACTTGGTCAATGGTAGAGGTATATCTAGTCATAACTTTACCAGATACAAATTCTGCTTTTTGACGCTTGTTAGCAGGTTCTTCTTTGACAAAGTAATTTGTTGGTTCTAAACAAAGTTCTTTAATAGCATAACTTTGATTAGCTTCAATAGGGATATAACCACGGCTGGTTTCTGCCAGTTGGGGGCATTTATTTGCTAAACCAGTACCGCGAATTTGTTCATAAGTAAGGACTTCGCGGGCGGTGGCAGATGGTGCATCACTGCAAGCGGTAATTAGTCCTAAGCACATAGCAAGGAAAGCAACGATTAAAGCACGATACCTCATGGTGAACCTCAATGTCAAAAATTAGTATTTAATTTGTGCAACTGCTCTACTGAACGTACTTAAACGTCATCTGTCTTGTAAGTCTGTAATTCAAACCATAGACTAAGCAGCAAACCGCATCCATTCTTTATTGTGTATGTGTTGGTAGTACATACGATTGTTTGGATAGGGAAATTAGCCAGATCATACGATTTTTTTTAACTCAAAATCAAAAGATTCTAGTTGTTAAATCCTGCTTTAATACAGCACAAATGATGGAAAAGCCTTCTCTAGCTTACCACTAAGGATTCTTCTTACCTGATAATAGCTATAAAGTTATGTATCAGGAGTTTAGGGAGTAGGGGAGCAGGAGAGAAATATATTATCGTATTCCCTCTTACCTCCTACCTTTTGCTGATATCTTGGGTCAAGTGTTGATCAATTGACAGACTTTTCCAGTATCTTATTAGTTTTATGGAGTAACCTTTTCCATGAACAATAATCAAAATTCGGACTCAGGGGATTTATCTTGGCGTTTACAGGAGATTTCTATCGCTGTTAAAGAAGTAGCTCAAGCTTGTGATGGAGATGTTATTGCTCTATTGGCTGTGTTACGCCATCTAGAACAGTTGCACAGAGAAATTCGGGATGGAGTATTTCAGGCAAATTTGCCAACCAGTCGTAACCGACTATACTCACTACTCAGAGATATTGAATCAGAATGCGGTTGGCCTTATATCGCACGGATGCGAATACAAGCGTTGTTGGTGAATTTGTCCGAGGACGTTAGTAATGAAGATACTCTTCCCAATTATACTCATGATGTTTTCCGGCTTGAGCAGCAGTCAGAATAGTGCAACATTTACAGTCAACAAATTAAAAATTTCTAAATTTGATGGTGATACGATCACCATCAAAAGTAAAGTGATGAAGTTGGAAAACTAACAAGGAGTTTACTGAAGTATAGGTAAAATTGGCAATAGCTAATTGTGTCTAGGATAACTATGATATCGGATAAATTGCTTATACTAAATACGATTGAGAAATGGACTTTGAGAAGATGAGGAAAATTCGAGATTTGTGCGGGTTTAGCACTCCTAAATCCCTATGTGTAGAATTAAATGATGAAGCAGCAAATAAAAATATAACTTGACTTAGGCAAAACCTACTTCAAATACTGTTATTGCGACGGAAGGAAGCAATCTCAAACCCCTAGATTTCGTTGAAATGCTCAAGTCCTATATAAAAGAAGCAATTTACAAGAGGTATATATGGCAGGAATATTATCAGTTTCACGGACAAACTTAGCCCAGAGGCGGCAAAAATTACGTCGCCAACGACAGCTTAAAATTATTAAGGGTGTTTGGCAAACAATGGCTGTAACTGGATTTGCTTCTGCGTTGTTCTGGGTGGCAATTCAGCCGATCTGGGTTTTAAAGGATTCGGCGCAAATAGTGATTAAATCCGGGGATCAAGTTGTCAAACAAGAGGATATTGATAAGCTGCTAGGGCTATCTTCTCCCCAATCTTTATGGCGGATTGAACCTACTATCATTGCTAATACTCTCAGGAAACAACCCAATATTGCTGAAGCTACTGTCACTCGTCGTCTTTTACCACCGAGTTTAATTATTGAAATTCAGGAACGAGTCCCAGTGGCGATCGCTCAAGTTACTGGGGATAAAACACTGACTAACTGTCTTCTTGCGGCTAAATCCAATGCTGAGTCTTGTTTACAAAATCGCCCAGGTACTAATAAACAAAATCAACTAGGTTTATTAGATGTGAATGGGGTATGGATACCAATAGACAAGTATATGTCAACTAATCCTCAGTTCAAATTACCCCAGTTGATTGTCATTGGTTCTACTGCCGCATATAAGCCATTCTGGAATCAACTCTATCAAGCGATCGCCCAAAGTTCTGTCAAGGTAACACAAATTAATTTTCAAAATCCCACTAATTTAATTTTAAACACTGAATTGGGAAATGTACATTTAGGCAGTCCCAATAACAAACTATTGGAAAAAATTCAGGTACTTGGACAAATGCGATATTTACGCACTAAAGTTAATTTGAGTAATCTAGATTATATTAATCTTAAAAATCCTGAAACTCCATTAGTACGAATGAATCAATCCAAGTCTGGGTTAAATACCAAAAAATCCCAGTTATCCCAAAAAACACAAACACATTAACAATAAATCTCTATTATTGATGATGCTTTCACTGCTGGTAAAACTAACATTCCTAATTTTAGCATTTTAGTAAAGTCGATATATATTATACATATACACCCATAATTTTTTAGCCATTAGTTAAAATTTACTACTAAGGGTTGTAAAATTAATAACTAAAAAATATCCTCAATCAAACCAACAGGAGGTTATGAAAAATAATATTCAGAGTTGAAAAAAATCAAACGGTTAATAAGCAGTTGTATAACTGAAATCAAGTTATAAATGCTTATGAACAATTAATTACACATTTGGGAAAACAGGATAAATATCTCTATCTCTTGTCTGTCACCTGTCCTCAATGTGAAATTTATTTTTCATAACTGCTTATCAACAGGTTTTCCCTCTAGGAATCATCAAGATTAATCGCCAGTAAAAGAAAGCACAAAATAAAGACAGGAGATATAGGTTAAAAAAGGAGAGAATCTCCCTTGAGAACTAACCAGGAATAGGCTTTGAACCATTAAGCCTGATTCAGTAAATCATAACTTCTGAAGTCTAATGTCAATATCTATGCCTTTTGGAACTATACTTTTTAGGAATAGGGGGAGTCAGCAACATTAGTGGCTGATATCATAAACTATACGGCTAATCATCTCAAAAATGCAGCAATAAAAGAGTCATAAGCAAAACAGGCTTTATACATGGCTTTGCAATTTAGGTTTACACCTGAGTTTGTTACCATTGCTATATTTCATCTGCAATTATGTAGTCTGGGAATGTAGTAAAAACCATAAAACACAGCGCCAAAATAAATTCTGGCTATGATTGAACTCTTAGGTGAATCACACCAATAAAAGTCGTTTATCTACCTTTTTCAAATCCAATGACACTTGATAACAACCAAGGGCTTACCTATAACTCTCAAACTGGAGGACAACCAGGGTTATCTCTGGCAGTTAACTCAACCAATCCTTTTAATAACTCTGGGTTGAATTTTGCCCAAGGTAAAGATAGTAAGAGAATTTCTACTGAAAATAGCGGTATTGGTGAAATTGTTCCCGGTCGTGTTGCCAACATCAAAGTGATTGGTGTTGGTGGTGGTGGCGGCAATGCTGTCAACCGCATGATTGAGTCCGATGTCTCCGGGGTAGAGTTTTGGTCAATTAATACTGATGCCCAAGCCTTGACATTAGCGGGCGCTCCTAGCCGCTTGCAAATTGGTCAAAAACTCACTAGAGGACTAGGGGCTGGCGGCAACCCAGCAATTGGTCAAAAGGCGGCGGAGGAATCCCGTGATGAGATAGCTACTGCTTTAGATGGTGCAGACCTTGTATTTATTACTGCTGGTATGGGCGGTGGTACGGGTACAGGTGCAGCCCCAATTGTGGCAGAAGTAGCCAAAGAAATGGGCGCTCTGACTGTGGGTGTGGTGACTCGTCCCTTTATTTTTGAAGGACGTAGACGCACTAGCCAAGCAGAACAAGGGATTGAAGGTTTAAAAAGTCGTGTAGACACCTTGATTATTATTCCTAATAACAAGCTGTTAGAAGTGATCCCAGAACAAACTCCTGTACAAGAAGCTTTCCGTTATGCGGATGATGTGCTGCGTCAAGGTGTGCAAGGAATTTCCGATATTATTACCATTCCTGGATTAGTTAACGTGGACTTTGCTGATGTGCGGGCTGTCATGGCAGATGCCGGATCAGCTTTGATGGGAATTGGTGTTAGTTCAGGTAAATCTAGAGCCAGAGAAGCGGCGATCGCTGCTATTTCTTCTCCTTTATTAGAATGTTCTATTGAAGGTGCTAGAGGAGTTGTCTTTAATATTACTGGTGGTAGTGATCTGACTCTCCATGAAGTTAATGCTGCCGCAGAAACTATCTATGAAGTAGTTGATCCCAATGCCAATATTATTTTTGGCGCAGTTATAGATGACAGACTGCAAGGAGAAGTGAGAATTACTGTTATTGCCACTGGGTTTACTGGTGAAATTCAAACACCATCATCACAAACTGTAGTTACGCCCAGAACTGTCACTCCTACTCCTTCACCAACAACTAGAAGAACAATAACACCACAACCACCTGCTAATAACCCCAACTCAGGTACAGAACCAAAAGAAAAACCCTCTTTGGATATTCCTGACTTTCTCCAACGCCGACGCACACCACCAAGAAATTAAATGATTGTGGATATGAGATTTTAGATTAAATTCACAGTCTCACTTGAGGCTGAGTGTTGTATACAAGTTGTTAGTTTCAGGGTTATACCAGAAGTTCAGTAGGGGCGAACGACGCCCTTACAGGAATTAATTTATCCCACGCTTCCCCGTGATCCCCCACTCCCCCAACTACGATTAGCTTCTATCCATTGAATGACCTGATAAGCTAGGTGAGTACCATCAAGCCGATCAATTTCACGGATACCTGTGGGACTGGTAACATTGACCTCCGTTAAGTAGCCGCCAATCACATCTATACCCACAAAAATTAAGCCATCTTGACGAAGTTTGTCCGCAAGGTGTTTACAAATTTCCTCCTCCGTGGGGGTAATAGTGGTTTGTGCCACTGTACCACCCGTGGCCATATTATTGCGGAAATCACTACCACTTGAAAGACGATTCAACGCCCCCATAGGTTGACCATTGAGTAGGATAATGCGTTTATCTCCATCCTTAGCGGCGGGTAAATAGTTTTGTACCATGACAGGAACTTGACCTTGGAGGGTGCTGAGTTCCACAATAGAATTAAAATTGCGATCGCCTGATTGTAAAAATAAAATTCCCTCTCCAGCTTTATTTCCCAGAGGTTTAAGAATTGTATTTCCTTTAGCTTCTACAAATTGACGAATAGCCTGTTTATTAGCACTAACAATTGTTTCGGGAATACATTCCCTAAACTGGAGAGCATACATTTTTTCATTTGCTGCTCTAATTCCTGCCGGATCATTAATTACTAAAGTTTTGTTTTGGTCAATATAATCCAAAATATAAGTAGCATAAAGATAAGCATCATTTACAGGTGGATCTGTCCGCATAAATACGGCATCCATCGTCTCCAAAGAAGCAAATTCTGTTGTGCCTAGCTTAAACCAAGGGTTAGCCGCTAACCAACGTCCTGCCACCAATTCTACTGGTACAAGTTCTAATTGCTGCAAAACAGCCCAAGCTTTGCTATCAATTACACTCAGTAAATTGGCTTGAGTGATCCAAACTTCATGTCCCAGAATTTGCGCAGCTTCCATCAACGCAACACCGGTATCATGACATGGATCAAGACGATGGATAGGATCAATAATAAAAGCCAGTTTCACCCTTTATACCTCTTTTATCTACGAATTTTAATATTCAAGAATAGTCAAGATCCCCGACTTTTCAAATTCATTTACTCATCTTGAAGACAAATGAAAGAAATCGGGGATCTGATCCACAATATTTTAAGCCACTAGCATCTTATCTAACTTACCTTGACGTTCTAAAGTGTGGATATCATCACAACCACCTATGTGTTGATCATTAATAAAAATTTGTGGTAAAGAGCGTTTGCCATTAGCTCTTTTAGACATCTCATTTCTTGCTATTTCATTACCATCAATGTTGTATTCAATAAAATCAACTTTTTTACTTTTAAGCAGATTTTTAGCACGCATACAAAATGGGCAAGTCGTCCAGGTGTAAATTTTTACTGTCACAGCCATAATATTTTCAACAAAATGTAATACTTCTTAATTTTAGACCTAAGTTTGATGGTAATGGGTAATGGGTAATGGGTAAAACATTTTTCCCAATCACCAACAACCAATCAATAATTATCGGCTTAGTAACTACACGACATTTTCGCTTAGTAGGTCATCTAATTGACCTTGATCATCTAAATCGTGTATATCATCACAACCACCTATGTGTTGATCATTAATAAAAATTTGGGGTAAAGAACGTCTACCATTAGCTCTTTGAGACATTTGATCTCTTGCTATTTCGTCTCCGTCAATACTGTATTCAATAAACTCAATACCTTTGACCTTCAGTAGATCTTTAGCACGAATACAAAAAGGGCAGGTTCTCCAAGTATAAATTTCTACTTTTGCAGCCATAATATTCTCAACAAAATGTAATACTTCTTAATTTTAGACCTAAATTTGATGGTAATGGGTAATAGGTGAAAGACTCTCACCAATCACCAATTACCAATTACCTATTCCCACTCAATAGTTCCAGGTGGTTTAGAAGTGATGTCATAAACTACGCGGTTGACACCTTTAACTTCATTGACAATACGGGTGGAAATTCCTTCCAGTACATCGTAAGGAATCCGCGCCCAGTCTGCGGTCATACCATCTTCGCTGGTGACAATACGTAGAACAATGGGATAGGCATAGGTGCGTTTATCTCCCATTACTCCAACGCTGCGAATAGGTAACAGAACTGCAAAGGCTTGCCAAACCTCATTATACAAACCGCGTTGGTTAATTTCTTGGCGGACAATTAAATCTGCATCTCGCAAGATATTTAATCTTTCTGCTGTAACTTCACCTAAAATGCGAATGGCTAAACCAGGACCAGGGAAAGGTTGACGTTGAACAATTTCTTCTGGTAAACCGATAGAACGCCCAACTTTACGGACTTCATCTTTAAATAGTTTGCGTAGCGGTTCGACGAGTTTAAATCTCAAGTCCTTTGGTAAACCACCAACGTTGTGATGACTTTTAATTTTAACTGCTACCCGTTCACCGGTTTTTGGATCAACATTGGTGTCAGCAGATTCAATTACGTCTGGATAGAGTGTACCTTGAGCCAGGTAGTCAAAATGACCCAGGCTTTTGGATGTTTCCTCAAATACATTGATAAATTCATGGCCAATGCGGCGACGTTTTTCTTCGGGATCTGTTACTCCAGCGATAGCAGAGATAAATCTTTCACGGGCATTGACATATTCTACAGGAATATGAAATTGTTCTTTAAATAACTTGAGTAATCGTTCTGGCTCTAATTTCCGCATAAAGCCTTGGTCAATAAATACACAAGTTAGTTGTTCACCAATGGCTTTATAGAGTAGGAAGGCGAGGGTAGAGGAGTCTACACCTCCAGAGAGTGCTAAGAGAACGCGCTTATCACCAACTCTAGCGCGAATTTCCTCTATTGATTCTTCGACAAAAGCGGCTGTTGTCCAGGTAGGTTCACATTCACAGATATGATAAACAAAGTTGCGAATTAAAGCTAAACCACCTTGAGAATGTACGACTTCAGGATGAAACTGAACACCATAGAGTTTTTTCTCATGGTCTGCGATCGCTGCACAGGAAGTATTATTAGTATGTGCCAGTAGCTTAAACCCATCCGGCATGGTTGTGACTGAATCCCCATGACTCATCCACATAGTTGTACCCTCTTCGACATTAGTTAATAAGTCCGTTGGGTCATCTATATAGAGAGAAGCTTTACCATATTCTCCTCGTTCTGCTTTAATAACTTTGCCACCAAGTTGATTCACCATCAACTGCATACCATAGCAGACACCGAGAACGGGGATTCCTAATTCCCATATTTCTGGATCACAATGGGGCGCATAATCACTATAAACAGAATTAGGTCCACCAGAGAGAATAATGCCCTTGGGTTTAACTTGACGTAGCTGTTTTGCTGTAGTGCGATAGGAAAGAACTTCGGAATATACTTGAGTTTCGCGGATACGACGGGCAATTAATTCAGAATATTGAGAACCAAAGTCTAAAATTACAATTATTTGTCCTTTGAGTTTGCCCAAATTTACTTGTGTTTGAGGGACGGAGACGGTTGGTAGATTCACCGATGTATTCATGATAGAGAAAATGTGTCCTTGAGGATAGAAAGCAATAGGTAAGAATTCAAGATACAGAATCAATTAAATTTTTCGAGTTATTTTTGATAATTGAGGTAAGAAAAACAGGCTTCTATAGATTATAGTTAGCAAGCAATATCTGACTCCTGATTCCTAACTCCTGAATTCTGACAATTTTTCTAGTAATATACCACCTGTTTTGCTTTTGATGATGATTTGGCGATTGCGGTCAAAAAGGACAGAACCACAGGTTATCAAAGCTTTACCTTGATCATTATGACTACTAATATATTCGTGAGTCCGAATATCAATAGTATCGGCAATGCTGCCATATACTTGATTTACCCAATTACTACCAGTTATCTGATCCAAAATTCTTAAATGTTTTAATGCTGCTTCTGCGGTAGAACTGTGGAAAATGGTGGCAATATCTGGAGAAGGTAGACCGAGTATGGAACAGTGTGAAGTTAAAATTTCCCGACGACCATCAGCTAAATGATGGTGAGTGTGAAAAATCCCCCCCGCGAGTTTGATTAGTTTACCATGATAACCAAATAATAAAATTTCTTGCACTGCGAGTAGATCGGCCGCGACTAACATCGGTCCTAACCAGTTAGCTGTTTTTACCAGTTGTGCAGGATTAATTCCTAGTTTCTGACATAAATCTAGACCATTTTCCCCAATACAAAATACTAAAGTTGTAAACTGATTGGCTTTTGCTTCTAAATCAGCGCGAAAAGCTGATAATTGATCTGGTGTACTTAAAGGTTGAGAAATACCTGTTGTTCCTAATAAAGATAGTCCTTCCACTACCCCAAATGCGGAGTTAGAAGTGCGGAGTGCGAGCGATCGCCCCTCTGGTAAAATAATTGTCACCTTGACTTTTTCTGTAGGTGCTAATAATCGCTCTAAATTGTCCGTTACCAACCTTTGAGCATAACCATAAATTGCCGCTTTTCCCTCATCATTGAGTTGCTTACCAATACCCTCTCCACCCTGAATAATTACCGCTTCTCCCTCACCCTCATACCATTCTACCACCGCCCAAACTGGGGTATTTTTAGTTAAATCCAGATTATCACCGGGATCGCTGCGAGTAATCGCCAAAGCTTGATTTGCTGATATTCCTGCTACTTGTTCAATCGGTATTTCTGCTATTTCAGCCGGTGTCAGCAAATCTATAGCAGCCACAGTCAGTGATTGATGATTCCGTAACCAATGCAAAGCCGCAACAGCAGCAGCACAAGCAAATACTGGCAAAGTATATCCAGAACGGGACATAGTAACAATTAAAAATGAACAATCGAACGAGGCAAGGAGCGCAGGAGATCGGGGGAGCAGATGAGAAATAAATATATTATTATTGTATTCCCTATTACCTATTCCACTACCTAGTCTAAATTCCCACTTCCGCTAACAAAACTTGCATCTCTTCCCAAGAAATATTTTGTTGCAGATAACGGGGTGTTTCAGGATTATAGGGACTAGCGATCCTATCAATAGTGATAATTTTAGCTGTATCTGGTAATACAGGCACATCGGGATCAAATGCCGTAGGACGCATTAAGGAACTAGAAAACCCTTTAAATACAGCAATTTTATCTGGTTCATTGTCAATTTCTACAGTGACGATCAGAACTTCTTGTGGTTTTTTGGCTGTATATTTTTCCAGTCTTTGACCAATAGAGTTATTCATTGATTATTTCTAGTATACGAAAGCTAGTATGGTCTACTTTTTGAATTTTGAATTGCTTAGTGTGTAGCTGAACGTCCATGTTTATTCAGTTTAAACACAACAAAATAACTCAAATAAACCACATAAAACCCTAACCCTACTATGCCCAAAAAACCTAAAAAAGCTGGTTTACTGTTATGGTGGAAATAGTCTTTAAAAATTAATGGAGCTTCTAACCAAACACTACAATAAGAAGTTTTTATAGCTGTTGTCGAAAAAGCACAACTCACAAAAGGTATTAGAGCTATTGCTCCTAAAATGGAATATACCGTAGTTGCCCAACGCCAAGAGCTAAAAATCAATTTTAATACACCATTTGGGTAATACTCGATTTCATCATTAATATCTACCCAAAACCATAGACTAATGGGAATGAGAATGCGCCCCATTAAAGCCGAGATAAAACTCGCGCTAAAGTTGCCAATCATTAAATAAATGGTAATAGCTAATAAACTAGCTACTTTAAAGTAAATCATTAATAAACGTTGCATTGAATCTGCTTTTTGCACAAATGCCCAAATCAGCAAAATTAAAGGAATAATCAGGATAAACAATAAAGATAGTCTATAGTCCATCCAAACATAAGGGCGAAACCATACTTGTGTCATAAAGTCAATTAGAAAATAAAAAATTTGTGCCTGATATTTGTCAGAGAGTTTGGTTAAAAGAGAAAAACGGGGAGTAAATTCCCCGTCCGGTTTCAATTCAGCATTGCAAACATAATCAACGATTAAAAATACTTAAAAGTCTGTGTAATCTGCTTTTTAATTTTTAATTGTTAATTTTTGATTGCGTTGTCTGAATTTTAGTCTTCATAAAGACGGCATTCATCAGCCTCTGGGTTATCATCACAGTATTTTTCTAAAGCATTTTTAGGCTTAACTTGACGCTGATGAGAAGCTTCCGCTTGCAACTCTTCTACAGCATCCCAAGCAGCAGCACATTCAGCAGAATTACTACCGGAGATATCGCATACAGCGCGAGCTTGTTCAACTTCTTCTTGGATTTTTTCTTGGATATCGTTAGCTTGTGTTGATGTATTGGTCATGATTGTGTCTCGTTATGTTTTGTTTATACTAGTATAGGAAAACTTTGAAAAGTGCAGTTTTTTTCTTTGAGATAACTAGTTTTACACTTTTGGTGATAATTTTGGTGGATGGTATCTTCCCAATAGGCTTTTTAGACACTGAGGAAAATATAACCAGGATGTTACCCCATAAATATCATAAGCCTTTCTACCTAGAACTAGCATGATTTTCATTTTGAATAAAGATATGGACTTCCTCTGTGTAACTATGATTGAATTTACTTATGTAAAAGTTTAGTTATTCTCATAGAAAGAATCTGGAAACTTACTTGATTATAATGCTGATTTATGTATGTAAGGGATTTTGCCAGCAGCTTAATTGATATCTTGTAGTTATTATATCTGATCAACTGAGGCGAGAATTTTTCTAGTTTATATAAAAAATTCATGAATTAAATTCGGATGATAAGGCAGAAGGGCAGGGGAGGATCCCAATTCTGCAAAAATAACTTCAGCAACACCAAAACCTCTCTTCTTCCTTCTTACCTGCGTGTCCTTCGCTTCTTTGTGCTTTGTTCATTTCACGTCTTGAACTCAAGCAAAAAATCAACTTACACATTTGGGATGCTCCTGGAGGGGAGTGGTTCGACTATGGCTACGTCACGCAGGTTACGCGCTGCTCCCTGCTATAAATAATTTAAATCTTGCAGAACTGCGGCGGCTGATTGATAGCGATCGCTAAAATTATAACAAACCATCTTTTCTAAAATAGCGGCTAATTTTTGATCAATTTTGATCTCATCTTGCCAAATCAAGTTACCTGTACAGGGATCAATTTTAATTTCTTGGGGCGGAGTACCTGTAATTGCTTGAATAGCCATCATTCCTAAAGCATAAATATCACTACATAAACGGGGATGTCCAGCAAATTGTTCTGGTGGTGCATAGCCTTTTGTACCAATGGCAATGGTAATGGAAGCGGTAGATTCATTAATAGATGGCTGCATAAATTTCACTGCCCCAAAATCTATTAACACCAATTTATTGTTATCTTTACATCTAATAATATTTGTTGGTTTAATATCTCGGTGAATTACATGATGACGATGGACAAATACCAAAATTTCTAAAATTTCTCGCAGCATGGTAATAACAAATTCTTCCGTTTGGCAATTTGGCCAGAGAAATAATTCTTCACTTAATGTATTACCGGGAATATATTCTTGAACTAAATAAAATTCTTGATTATCTTCAAAATAAGCTAATAATTCAGGAATGTAAGGATGTTTACCCAATGTACCTAAAATTTCGGCTTCACTATGAAATAATCTGCGGGCTACTTGTAAAAATTTCTCATCTTGACGGGCTGGCATTAACTGTTTGACGACACAAATAGGTTCACCTGGACGGTGATGATCTTGGGCTAAATAAGTACGTCCAAAACCCCCAGAACCAAGGGTTTGCACAATTTGATAGCGTCCACCTAATAGTAAACCTCCTGTGCTTAAGATAGACATTTCATTTTTATTAATGCCATGATTAAAAGATTGCAGTAATGTAGTTTGATTTAAGAGTGAGTTTAATTGCTCGATTGCTTCTTTTTGTTGTTCAACTTGTTTAACAATTCCTTGGTTTTTCTGATTTGCATAAACCACGATCACAACACTACTCATGATCACTCCCATCATCGGCGGAACTAAAGGTATCCATATTCCTTGAAGATACAAACCGGCAGTAATTCCTAGCAAACCAATGAGAATAAAACTACTCATTACCATCAACATGAACAGATATCGCCATTGCCATGCTAAAGTTGCGCCAATCAAAGACCAAAGCCAAATCCATAAAAATTCGATATTATCTGGCCAGTAATAAATTAGCGATCGCCCATCTAACACTGTACTCATAATTTGACTAGCAATTTGAGCATGAATAAACATTCCCGGCATTCTAGAGAGCTGGTCTGGTAAGGAATTATAAGGAGTATAATAACCAGGATGGACACTATAAGCTGTTGTACCAATAATAACTAACTTATCTTTGACCCAATTGGGGTTAATTTTATCTTTAAGAACTTGTGTTAAAGTAACTTGTTGAGTCAGATGATTAAAATGACGATAATTCAACAGAATTTGATAACCATTAGCATCTGTATTAGCATAACCACCAGCATTATTATCTAAACGAGGAAATACAGCACGACCAATTTCTAATTCTTGATTAGCATTGAATTTGTATTCAATTCCTTGTTTTTCTAAATAACTAATGGCTAATAAAGTGGCAAAACCAAAGGCAGTTCGACATTTATCATCTTTATTGGTTACTTCGGAAAATAATAAACTTCGCCGCAGGACTTGATCTATTTGATGATCTGCCACCATATCATTAAATCCTATATTGGATTCAGGAAAATTATCTGGTGCGGCAATTTCTGTTCTACCAATATTGCTTAATAAACAAGTTGTAAAAATATCATCTTTTGTTGATAAATTAATGCCTAAATTTTTTTGTTCAGGACGATAAATATTTAAACCAATGACACGCGGTTGATAAAATTGTAATTTAGCTAATAATGTATTAATAGTTTGATCAGACAAAGGCCATTTTTGTGTTCGGAGATCCTCTTCCGTAATTGTTACTAATAAAATGCGTCCATCCATTGGTTCTACAGGACGCGATCGCAACATTAAATCATAAATACCTAACTCTAATTTTTCTAACAATTGTAGTGATCGTAATCCCCAAATTGTTCCCGTTATGCCTAAACTGGTTAATAAAATCACAATTAACCAATTATAGGCAGCAATTGAGCTAATAGAGTCCTGAGTTTTTTCAAACTCAGTCTTAAATCTTGCTAAAATTTCCTTAATCACAATATAGTAAGTGACAGGTCAGCGGTGACAGGTAACAGAGTTGTAGGACTTACGCAGAAAGTAATCAAAAACCTGATTTTTTCCTAGGGGTAATTCATGAATTATCCCTAGTTGGGTTCTGTTTTGCGTAAGTCCTAAGTTGAAAAGATTTTGGTATAAGGCTTTTTAGGTCAATTTTATCTCACATTCAAGTGCATACAGTTGTATTGAAGTAAAAACCTGGATAGATGACAAGTTACAAATGTGCTACTATTTTATCCTGTACTTCATTTACCGACAATATGCTACCTTTAGCAATTTATTCTTCTGGAGATTTTTGCACCTCAGATATGGGTAAAGAAAGAGGATTCGATTGTGGTAAAGATTCTAACTTAGATATTTGTTGTGATACTTCTACTAAGGTAATTTCTGACATATTTTTGAGGTAAGATCCAAAGATTTTATCATGGTTAGAGGCAACGGCTAAAAATGCTCCTCCTAACACATATATAGGTAATGGCACAGAAACACCCTGTAACCATTTAAACAACTCTGCACCAGCAAACACAACAAAAAAACATACTAGCCACACTTTCATGCTTTCTTTTACTCCAGATTATTGTCAACTAGGAAATTGCTCATTTTTCAGGACTTCTGTAACTTGTTCTACAGAGAGGGGACGATACAAGAGAAATCCTTGCACGTCATCACAGTGAATTGACCGCAAAAATTCTAATTCTGCTGGTTGTTCTACACCTTCAGCAATTAATCGTAGTCCTAAAGATTGTCCCAGGGTAACTATGGCTTGGATGATATGGGCCACTTTTTGATCGGTGGTGAGTTCTTTGATAAAGGAACGATCAATTTTCAGGTTGTGAAATGGTAGCACTTGCAGACGAGAAAGGGAAGAATAACCTGTACCAAAGTCATCAATGGCCAGTAATAAACCCATTTGTTTCAAATTATGTAAAACAGTTGTGGTAAAGTTGAGGTCTGCGATCGCTGTGGTTTCAGTAATCTCTAATTCTAAAAATTCTGGTGGTAATTGAGTTTCAGTTAAAATCTCAGTTAATATTTCCAATAGTTTAGGTTGGCGAAACTGTTTAGGTGAAAGATTCACAGCAATAGTAATTGGTTCATAACCCGCATCCTGCCAGGCTTTATTTTGAATACAAGCCTGACGTAATACCCATTCACCAATAGCAATAATTAAGCCACTTTCTTCTGCTAGAGGAATAAAAACACCAGGAGAAACAACTCCCATTTCTGGATGATACCAACGAATTAAAGCCTCCACACCTGTAATTTTACCGCTTTCAATATTTACACGCGGTTGATAATATAGTATCAGTTCTTCTCTTTCTAGGGCGTGGCGTAAGCTTTTTTCTAAACTTAGTAGTTCTGGATTTTTTCTACTCAGAGATGTTTTATAAAATTGGTAGTTATTTCTACCTTCTTCTTTAGCATAATATAAAGCTGAATCGGCGTGTTGAATTAGGGTTTCCGCATCAGGACTATCTTCGTTGAGGATGGCAATACCAATACTGGAACTAATATAAAGTTCATATCCTTGTAGATGAAAAGCTGTTTCTATGGCTTGGAGAATATTTTGGGCTATTTCAATAATAGATTCGATATTCTCTGCTTGTGGTAAAAAAATAGTAAATTCATCTCCACCCCAACGGGCAACAATATCTTCTGATCCAATAGCAGCTTTGAGTCTTTGGGCAACTATTTTTAGTAACTCATCTCCCACTGTATGCCCCAAGGTATCATTAATGATTTTAAACCGATCCAAATCCAGAAACATGACCGCAATCATAGTTTCTTCATTTTGACTTAATTCTTGGAGGCTAAGCTTGAGGATGTCGTTAAATTTTAAGCGGTTGGGTAGTCCTGTAAGTAAGTCGTGCATGGCTTGATAGCGAATCTTGTCTTCTACTTGTTGACGTTGCCTAGCACCGCTAATACTTGCGGCCATAGTAAATAAACTAGATTCTTCATGTTTTGACCAAGAACGTTCTATTTCACATTCTACTAAACCTAAACAACCCCAAAATTCTGTATCTAATCTTAGGGGTACAAGGAGAATGGATTTAATGTTATCTCCCATGAGTATTTCTTTTTCAGGACTGGGAAATGCTTCCGTAAAACCACTAATAGTTTTACCTTTGGAGAGGGTATTGTACCACCGTTGCAGTCCAGAACTTTGATAAGAGTGATTTTGCCAATGATAACTAGAAGTTTCTTTACTAGATTTTACCCATTCAAATAGCATACTCAGAGACATTTCTCCGCTAACAGGATGTGGATGATTTTGGAATAGATAGACTCTTTCTACACCAGTAGATTCTCCTAATACTGCTAGTGCTTTTTCGATAGCAATCTCATAATTCATCTCTGCTAATAAATAATTAGCTGCTTCTGCCACTCCCTGTAAAAGGCGATCGCGTTGTTTTAGTTGAAGTTCTGCTTGCTTCTGTTCAGTAATTTCTCTAGTTATAAAAGTTCTAATTAAATCACTTTCTGGTAAGTAATGTACAGATTGTTCAAAAATTTCACTACCAACTGTTACTTCCCGTAAAAAGGAAGTTTGTTCTTGGTTAGCAACTGCGGTCAATAATTGTCCTAGTATGGGGTGTTCTTGACCTATTTGCCGCAAGTTAGGGAATTTTGCGGCTGCTGCGGGATTTAGATAGGTAATTTTTCCATCTAAATCCATTTCAATAATAGGGTTAGGAATCAGTTCAGGAAAGGAGGCTAAACGGGCTAAGGCTGCATCACTAGCACCTTCAAAATTTTGATCCTGAATAATAGCTGTATCATAGGGAGAAGAACTATTTCCCTTCCCTAAGAGAAAATCAGACAAATCATCCGCTTCACAAGATTCAGAAAATGCTTGCTCTGAGACGTTGGTAATAATATAGTATTTAGCTTGAGTGTTATTATTCCCAAAAGCAATCTCATCACCATTTTGTAAGTTATGAGAAACACATTTATTCCCATTAACAAATAAACCATTAGTGCTTCTTTTGCCCTGAAAATTCCCGTCAATAATCCGAAATCCATATTGTTCGGTATTAGGAATTGTCACTCTTAACAAAATTGCGTGTTGTCTGGAAACAGAGCGAGAATGGAGAACAATAGCGTTTCTTAAGTCCCGTCCTAAAGAGTAAGTTGCCTCCAATAAGGGAAGAGTACGCTGCCCTTGTGGATCTTGGACAACTAATAAATGACGGATCTTTTCTCTTTCATTTGTTACCATGCCTTGTCCTTAAATTTTTTTTAATTGGGTAGTTTAGGTAGAATATTACTATTTTGAATTTTTGGAGATAGATAAAGAAATATAATTAATGACTCTACAGCTTAATGATTATAAGTTGCAAAACTCTTAATTATTTTCTGAAGTAACAACAATTTCTAGTGTTTGTAATGATACATTTGGATTTTTGTATTTTTTATTACATGGAATTTAAAACACATTTATACCCCTAAGGTATATAATATACTATGAAGTGCCATGAGTGTAATATAACTTAGTAAAATTAATTCTATGTCAGGCTGACTTGGATTCACCTAGAGACAATTAATCAATTGGTGAGATAATATGTACCACAGCAAAATTGATTGAAGATTTTTCAAATAAATAAAAATCCCTCCAGTGCTTATCTGTTTTTTGTTCCCTGTTCCCTCTTTTAAATGGACAATTTATTTTGCATGACTGCTTATTTTGACAGCAAGTATGATACAGCAGAATTCAGGAGTTACTCAGTCAGTAGTCAGGAGTAAAACTGGCTTTGTCTATAGGTTTTAATTGAGAGTTTGTACCTGATGTGGATCTTAATGCCAAGATAGTATTGTATTCGCTTACTGATTCCAGAAGAAATAGGAAAGAGAGAAAAATTTGTATAATATCCTCTTTCCCAATTACCAATTACTCATTCTTTAGCTAAGATTGTGTGGGTATTATCATAAGTAGGAAAATGATTGAAGTTCAACATCTGAGTAAAACTTATGGTTCGACAACAGCAATTAGTGATGTTACCTTTAGCGTTGAACCAGGAGAAATCTTGGGGTTTTTAGGTCCTAATGGTGCTGGTAAGACTACAACCATGCGAATTTTAGCGGGATATTTACCTGCTACAAGTGGCACAGCCAAGATTGCAGGTTATGATGTCCATGATCATTCTTTAGCTGTGCGACAACGTATTGGTTATTTACCGGAAACACCGCCCTTATATCCAGAAATGACAGTGGAAGGGTTTTTACACTTTGTTGCGCGAATTAAAGGCGTTTCTTCAGGCGATCGCCCTACCAAAGTAACAGCAGCTATTAACCGTTGTAATTTAGGAGAAAAACGCCAAGTTATTATTCGTAAGCTGTCTAAAGGTTATCGTCAACGGGTGGGAATTGCCCAAGCGATCGTTCATGATCCCCCAGCAATTATTCTTGATGAACCTACAGTAGGTCTTGACCCGCGACAAATAACAGAAGTGCGAAATCTAATTAAAAATTTGGCCGGAACACATACTATTATTTTATCTACTCATATTCTCCCAGAAGTAAGTATGACCTGTAGTCGAGTTGCGATTATTAATCGAGGGAAAATAGTCGCAACTAATACTCCAGAAAATTTGATGACACAGTTAACAACTGGGGCAGGATATGAGTTAGAAATTACAGGAGAAGCCTATTTAGCTAAACAAATGTTGGAACAAATAGCGGGTGTGAATTTGGTAGAATCAATGCCTCATCATCTCCATTTAGGTGAAAATCGGTGTTGGTTACGAATAATATTAGAACCAGGACAAGAACCAGGAAAGGAAATTGTTGCAGCTTTGATGCGAGCAGAGTTTGATTTACATGAAATGCGCCGTGTTAATGCTACTTTAGAAGATGTTTTCCTCGAATTAACTACAGCTGAAAAGAATTTGCCCACATGGACAAATTCACAAATTGAAACTGCACAAGATATTACAGAAATCAACCCCAATCTTGAAATTTCAGAAGCTATTACAGAAATCAACCCCAATCTTGAAATTTCAGAAGCTATTACAGAAATCAACCCCAATCTTGAAATTTCAGAAGCTATTACAGAAATCAATCCCAATCTTGAAATTTCAGAAGCTATTACAGAAATCAATCCCAATCTTGAAATTTCAGAAGCTATTACAGAAATCAATCCCAATATTGAAAAAGGAGAACTTTCCTAAATGGGTATAGTCATTGCTAATATTATTGCCATTTATCGTCGAGAACTACAGAGTTACTTCATATCACCCTTAGCTTATGGCATAGCCAGTGCCTTTTGGTTCTTAGCAGGGTTATTTTTTGTGATGATTTTATTAGGACCAGAAGGAATTATAGTCACAGTTTCTAAATATGATTTACAACGACAAGAGCTTGGAGTTCAAGCACCCATAATAGATGTTCCTTATGAATTTGTCAGGGCATTTTTAGATAGAATGGGTTGGTTAATGTTATTTGTCTTACCGATTTTATCAATGGGACTCTATGCTGAAGAACGCAAACGAGGAACTTTAGAACTATTAGCCACATCACCAGTTACCAATTGGGCTGTAGCACTAGGTAAATTATTAGGAGTATTAACATTTTTCTTGACAATGATTTTACCTCTCATGGGATTGGAAGCGATCGCAATATCTAATTCTATTCCGCCTATATCACCCATAATTCCCTTACTTGGTCATATAGGACTAATCTTACTAGCAGCAGCCATTTTATCTTTAGGAATGTTTATTTCATCCCTAACAGATAGTACAATTTTAGCCGCCGTTCTCACTTTTGCTCTCGTAATTTTGCTATTATTCATTGATTTAATTGCTAAAGCCATACCCGGTCCCATTGGTGAAGCAGTTAGTCATTTATCTCTTCTCAAACATTACAACACTCTCATTCAGGGAATATTTGATAGTAGCGGCTTGATTTTATTTATCAGTTACATTATCTTAGGTATTTTTCTCACCGCCCAATCAATTGATGCCCTGCGCTTTCAACGTCAGTAATTGTTGGTTATCAGTTGAAAATATCTTTCTCTTACTCCTCCGCTCCCCTGCTCTCTGTTCCCTATTCCCAACTATAAATAATGACTAAAAATAAACTTTGGCAACTTGTATTTTGGCTAGGGCCATTCTTTTTAACTGCTGGCTTAACCGTTGGATTAATTTCCGAAAAATGGGGCATCATTCCTTTATTATTAATAATTGTAGGGTTGCTAATTTGTAGCTTATGGGTAATACTCAAAAGCCAAAAAAGCAAGTGGTGGCAACAACGTTCTACCCAATCTGGAACTAATGCCTTTTTAGCTACAATATCCGTATTAATCATATTAGGATTAATTAACTTTTTAGGGATTCGCTATCATGTACGCCTAGACTTAACAGATACTCAATTATTTACTCTATCACCTCAATCAAAAGAATTAGTTAGTAATTTACCCCAAACAATCAAAGTTTGGTTATTTACTAAAGAACAAAATATTCAAGATCGAGAATTATTAGATAATTATCAACGTCAAAGTAAACAGTTTAAATTTGAGTATATTGATCCACAATTGAAACCAGGTTTAGCTGAAAGATTTGGGGTTAAAGATTATGGCGAAGTTTATTTAGAATTTGGAGATAAACGCCAATTAGTCCAATTTATTAGTGAAAATGAACGGCTATCAGAAATAAAATTAACTAATCAATTACAAAAAATCACCAGTGTAATATCTGCTAGAATTTACTTTCTTCAAGGTCATGGTGAACACCCACTGACAGCTAATAAAGGGGCAATTTCCCAAGCAGTTAAGGGATTAACAGATAAAAATTTCACCACTTCAGCATTGAATTTAGCAGAAAATCCACAAGTTCCCAATGATGCTAATGTTATAGTTGTTCCCGGTCCAAAAAGAGAATTATTACCAGGAGAAGTTACAGCTTTACAAGATTATTTGAATCGAGGTGGTAATTTATTATTGATGATTGATCCTAACATTGATCCAAAAATAGATCCTATTTTAAAAGATTGGGGTATACGTTTAGATAATCGTTTGGCTATTGATACTTCTGGAGAAAGTTTGCAATTAGGCCCCGCCGCTATTTTAGTTACAGAATATGGACAACATCCTATTACTAAAGATTTTGGTAACAATATTTCTATATATCCCTTAACTCGTCCTATAGAAATTGATCCTGTTCCTGGTATCGAGTCTATGACTTTATTGAAAACTAAGCCTTATCCCAATAGTTGGGCAGAAAGTGATCAAAAAAGTGAAAAATTAGAGTTCAATGAAGGTCAAGATTTAAAAGGCCCTTTAACTTTAGGAGTAGCATTAACTAGGAAATTATCAACACCAAATACCCCAATTCCTACACCTACAAATATCCCAATTCCCACTCTCACAAATACCCCAATTCCTACACCTACAAATACCCCAGTTCCTACACCGACACCTACACCTACAAATTCACCAATTCTTATACCGATACTGACACCTACACCTATACCTACATCTACAACTTCACCAATTCCCACACCGCCAACTCCAACAATTTCCACACCTACAACTTCACCAATTTCCACACCTACAACTTCACCAATTCCCACACCTACAACTTCACCAAATACCCCAAAAGAATCACGGTTAGTAGTATTTGGAAACTCGAATTTCGCCGTTGATGGTTTATTTGAACAACAATTAAACGGTGATGTATTTTTAAACTCAGTTAGTTGGCTAAGTCAACAAAACGAACAACTCCTCTCTATTCGTCCCAAAGAACCAAAAAATCGGCGAATTGTCATATCAACACTTCAAGCAAACTTATTAACAATAGCTGCTGTGATTATCTTACCTTTAATTAGTTTATTAACAGGTTTTATTATTTGGTGGAAACGCCGATGAACAATAAATTAGTAATTCATGATGCTAAACTAAAGCATTGGCTTTTTTTTCAAAATCCTGATCAAATTATCATAGCTGATACTATTGATCAAGTCATTCCTAAATTGCAACTTGTCAATGATTTAATTAATAAATATCAACTGTATGCAGCAGGGTTTATTAGTTATGAAGCTGCCACAGCTTTTGATGCAGTATTAAAAACCCATTCTTCCTCTTCATTTCCTCTCCTCTGGTTTGGATTATATCAAAAACCAGAAATTATAGAGTTACCAAAACCTAGCTTGTCTATTGAATATCAACTTAATTGGCAATCTTCCATTACTGAAGCAGAATATCATCAAGCTATTACCAGAATTAAAGAATATATTGCTTTAGGAGAAACCTATCAAGTTAATTATACATTACGTCTTAATGCCGCGTTTAATGGTGATAGTTGGGAATTATTTCTCAAATTAGTACAAGCCCAAAAAGCTAATTATGGGGCTTATATTGATATTGACAACTTTGCCATTTGTTCCGCTTCTCCTGAACTATTTTTCTGTCTTGATGGCGATAAATTAACATCTTTACCCATGAAAGGAACAGCAGCTAGAGGTTTAACATTAGCTAGAGATCATGATATTGCCAATCAACTACATTTTTCAGAAAAAAATCGTGCTGAAAATGTCATGATTGTAGATATGATTCGTAACGATATAGGCAGAATAGCTAATATTAATACAGTTAAAGTTCCCAAATTATTTAATGTTGAAAAATATCCCACAGTTTGGCAAATGACCTCTACAGTCACAGCCAAAACTACAGATTCCATAACTAACATTATTAAAGCACTTTTTCCTTGCGCTTCTATTACCGGCGCACCAAAAACTAGAACTATGGAAATTATTCAAGAGTTAGAAAATACACCCCGACATATTTATACTGGATGTATTGGTTTTATTAGTCCACAAAGACAAGCACAATTTAACGTGGCTATTCGCACCGTATTAATTGATAAACAAAATAGTCAAGCACAGTATGGAGTTGGTGGAGGAATTGTTTGGGATTCTGTAAGTAGTGATGAATATCAAGAATGTCAAGTTAAAGCCCAAGTTCTCACCTTAAATCGTCCAGATTTTTCATTATTAGAAACGATGTTATGGCAACCTAATAATGGTTATTTTGTTTTAGATTATCATTTACAACGTTTGCAAAGTTCAGCAATTTATTTTGATTTTAACCTGGATATTAATCAATTAAAAATTCAACTCGATGAATTAACAAAATCCTTTTTAAATCAAGATTATAAAATCCGATTATTATTAGATTCTGATGGTGAAATTAGATATCAAACTATGCTCTTATCTCCTATAGATAATGAAAAATCTATTAAACTAGGTTTATCTAAAACACCCGTTGACTCAACTAATATATTTCTGTATCATAAAACAACAAATCGCCAAATTTATGAACTAGCAAAAACGACTTTTCCTAATTGTGAGGATGTTGTCTTGTGGAATGAAAGAGGTGAAATTACAGAAACCTGTATTGGTAATATTGTGATTGAGTTCAATGGGGAATTATTAACACCTCCTGTATCCTGCGGGTTATTAGCCGGGACTTTTCGTGGTGATTTAATTGCCAAAGGGAAAATCAGAGAAGAAATCATGACAGTAGAAAAATTGAAAAATTGTGATTGTATCTATATAATTAACTCAGTGCAAAAATGGCGGAAAGCTGTATTAACTTCTGACTAATTATTAATTAATCAATATGAAATTACCAAAAACAACTTTAATTTTAATATTTTTATCAATAGGTTTGGGTAGCTTTGTCTACTTTTTTGAGATTAAAGGCAAAAATCAGCAAACAGAAATTCAAGCGCAAAAACCGAAAATTTTTACTTTTACTGCTGATGATGTCCAATCTTTAACAATTAAATTCAAAGAGAGTATATTACAATTAGAAAAAAGGCATACATCAGAAAAACCGCAATGGGAAATCAAATCTCCTATTTCCACACCAGCAAATGATGCCATTGTTTCCTATTTAATGGATTTATTAGTGGATGGTAAAAGTGAAAGAACAGTAACAATTTCACCCACTCAATTATCAGAATTTGGTTTAGATCAACCTGTAGCGACGATTGATGTTAAACTGAAAAATCAACAAACTCATCAATTGATTTTAGGTAAAGGTGATTTTAATAATCAATTTTTATATGCCCAAGCCGATCCTAACAAAAATATGAACTTATTATTAGTTCCTAAAGATTTTGTCAATGCAGTTAATCGAGACATATCAGAATGGAAACAAATATCTAACATTCCCATATCAACGCCAACACCAACAAAATAACTAGATGAACAAAATTAAACCTTTGTCTGGTTTTCTCTCGTTCCCATACAGAGTATGGGAATGAATTCTAGAAGGCTCTGCCTTTAATAATAATCGAGGCAGAGCCTCTAATAGCATTCCCAGTCTCTGACTGGGAACGAGAGAAACACAAACCCCAACACAAACAAAATAATAAAATCTCTTTTCTCTGTGTTCTCTGCGCCTCTGTGGTTCGGTTATCCAAATAATTTAAAAAAGCACCTACAATGACTAAACAAACAGCAACCTTATTAATTTCTTGCCCAGATCAAAAAGGATTAGTCGCCAAATTTGCTAACTTTATCTATGCTAATGGAGGCAATATTACCCATGCAGATCAACATACAGACTTTGAAGCTGGACTATTTCTCACTCGTATCCAATGGCAATTACAAGGATTTAACTTACCAAAAGATTTAATTGCGCCGGCGTTTAATGCGATCGCCCAACCCTTAAACGCAAAATGGGAATTACACTTTTCTGATACTCTACCTCGGACTGCTATTTGGGTCAGTCGTCAAGATCATTGTTTATTTGATTTAATTTGGAGACATCGCGCTAAAGAATTTCACGCGGAAATACCTTTAATTATTAGTAATCACCCAGATTTACAACCTGTGGTTGAACAATTTGGTATTGATTATCATTACATTCCGATTACTAAAGACAATAAACAAGAACAAGAAGCCAAACAACTAGAATTACTCCATCAATACAAAATAGATTTAGTCATTTTAGCTAAATATATGCAAATCGTTAGTGCAAATTTTATTGAAAAATTTCCCCAAATTATTAATATACATCATTCATTTTTACCAGCATTTATTGGGGCTAATCCCTACCATCGCGCCTTTGAAAGAGGAGTAAAAATTATTGGAGCAACAGCCCATTATGCCACCGCTGATTTAGATGCAGTCCCGATTATTAAACAGGATGTGGTGCGGGTAAGTCATCGAGATGAGGTCAATGATTTAATCCGCAAAGGCAAAGATTTAGAAAGAATTGTGTTAGCTAGGGCGGTAAGATTGCATTTACAAAACCGTGTTTTAGTCTATGGTAATAGAACCGTAGTTTTTGAGTAAATTTAATTGATTTAATTACTTCATTAACTTAGCTATTATCTCCATCATCAAAAACAGCCGATGAGAATAATCAGGAAAACAAGTAAATTCATAATGTTCATAAAAAGATCGGGCTTGATCGTCTTTAGCATCAACAACTACAGCAATTGTCGCAATTTCATTTTGCCAACTACGATATAGGGCATCCATTAATAACATTTCCCCCAAACCTTTTTGACGATGATTTTGATCAACGGCTAATCTCCCTAAAAGAGTAGCGGGAAGTTGAGGATATTTTGGGAGTTTTTTAGTGATTTCTATAGGCAATTCTCCGATTTGAATACTTGTTGATGATAGTGTGTAATAACCTGCGATGAAACCAGAACTTTTTTCTACTAAAACAAATGGGGCTGCTATCCGTTTACGTGCATCTTGCCCCGCTTGTTTGTGAAAATAATTATCTAACGGATCAACTCCACAACAAAAAGCCGCCCGGTTATGCTTTTTTCCTAGCGGCTCTATTAAATAATAATCAAAAGCATCAAAATTATCTATTATCTGCACTTATACACCCATATTCTTTTTATATCGTTGAGCCGCAACCTGTAACTTTTGACCGGGTGCTGGTGGATTAAGTAGTGCTTCTACAAAAACCTCTTGGTCTTTTCTGCTTAAAACCATGATTTCATTTTGTTGAATAATCTGATTTGCAGCACTGACAAGATTGCTAACTACAAAATCTGTGAGTGTTCGTCCTTGAATATCAGCCGCACGTTGAAACAATTCCTTATTTTCTGGACTGATACGGGCTTCTAATCGTTCTGATTTAGAACGCAAGGATTTTTCTGGGCTGTTTTTAGCCACTGGATGAGTCATGATACCTTCTACACAATAAATGTGATGTTTCCTTTTAATGTACGGCAAATGTCCTAACAAATAATAGTGTACTGATTTATTCAAAAAATGTCAACTATCCCCAGTCTCCAGACTTTCCACCTGTTTTACTGACTAAATGAATCCCCTCAATTTGAATTGACTTTTCTAATGCTTTCGCCATGTCATATAAAGTTAAGGCAGCGATAGAAACTGCCGTTAAAGCTTCCATCTCTACACCGGTTTCCGCTTTGGTTTTAACAGTGGCATCAATGTGATAACCAGGTAGTTCGGCATCGGGGATAATCTCAACAGTAATTTTCTGTAAGGGTAAGGGGTGACAAAGGGGGATTAAATTGGCTGTTTGTTTAGCGGCCATGATGCCGGCTAACCTCGCAGTTGCCAAAACGTCACCTTTGGGAGTGTTACCGGCTTGAATAGCGGCGAAAGTCTCAGGTAACATCCGCACCTTGCCAGTGGCTACAGCTTGGCGAATAGTGGCTACTTTGCCTGATACATCAACCATTTGGGCTTGTCCTTGGGCATCCAAATGAGTTAATGGAAAAGAATTTGAAAAATTATCTTGCATCATTTAGAAAGTCTGTGCTATTATAAGACTCGTGGGTCAAGGGCGTGTAGCTCAGTGGACTAGAGCACGTGGCTACGGACCACGGTGTCGGGGGTTCGAATCCCTCCTCGCCCGCTTCATCACTAATTATAAATGCACAAGTTCCTTTTCTGGAGTTTGTGCATTTTTGATCTGGGGATGTACGGTTTTAGGGATATAACCGGGAATAATCAAACTCTTGTGGTGCGGGCATCTTGCCCGCTAAATGTGTATTTCATATCTTCGTAAACTGCTGTAAGTTATTTTATGGCATAAATATCTTTACCACGACCAAAGGCAAAACGTAGAGATTCGGGTATATTGCGGCTAGACTGGGTAAGGAAAATAATTGTTGCTATTAAAATCAAAGCTGTAGTTATACCAAACATATTCCGATAACCAAAGTTTTCAGCAAATGTACCAAAAATTGGGCCTGCAAGGGCTAAACCAATATCAAATCCCATTAAAGATACTCCAAATATGCGGCCGCGTTCGTGGGGTAAAGCTCTATCTGTCATCAATACTGAAATCATGGGAATAAGTGTCCCAGAAGCTGCACCTTCCATTAATGCACCCAATAAAAACATAAAAGAGTTCTTTGCTTGCCAAATGCAGATAATAGAGAGTGTGTAAGCTATCAAACTTATGGTGACAAATAAACCTCGTCCATATTGATCTGATGCTTTGCCAGTAAATAATCTACAACTAAAACTGGAGACTGCCGCAGCAGTGAAAAATAAGCCGGCGTTTAAGTCTACTCCGGTTGACTTGATGAATAGGGAGATGAAAGTATGTAAACAGCCTAAAGTTATACCACTGAGTAAGAGGACGATCGCCGGAATCCGCACGCGAGGACTGATGAGTATTTGTAAAAAGCTGTCATTTTTGGTGTTTTTTGGTTTTTTGATTACAGGTGGATTGACGATGGGAATGATACATAATAAACCCAGACTACATAAAGTCGCCGATGAAAGGAATAATGGCGTGTAACCAATTGTGGCTTGTACCAATCCGCCGATAGCAGGGCCAATACCTACACCTAAAGGACTTACCAAACTCATGTAACCTACGATTTCACCGCGACGCTGTTCTGGTGCTAAATCACTGACTAAGGCGATATAAGCGGTGGCAAAGGCGGCGATACTAATGCCATGAAAGGCGCGAATTACCATTAAGGGTAGTATAGTTTTGATGAATAAATATCCTAAAGGTGCGATCGCTCCGACGGACATTCCAATTAACAATACTATTTTGCGACCTCGGATATCGGCTAAAGTCCCCATCAGTGGTCTAAATAGTAACATCCCAATGGCAAAGCTACCCATTACAATGCCAATTTCTTGTTTGCTTGCACCAATATGTTCAATGTATAAAGGTAAGGTGGGCAATAATGAAGCCAAGCCTGACCAAAAAAATAAACCTGCTGCAAATAACATCAACAAATTTTTTCGCAGTTCAGTATCAAAAGTCTCTAAGGCTTTCACGGTAGATGTAATAATCCTAAAAAGTATGATCTATTGTTACGTTACTTAACATTTTTTGCCACAACTTCTCGTACCCTATAGATTGGTCGTCCTTGGGATTCATGATATGTCCGCATCAGTAATTCTGCTAAAAGACCAAAACAAAACAGTTGTACCCCTGTTACTAGCAATAACACTGCTAAAATCAGTAAGGGGCGATTACCAATATCTTCATAAAAAGCCAATTTAAGCACAGTTAAATAAATACATAAGCCTCCACCTGCAACCATAGAAATTAATCCCAATAACCCGAATACGTGCATGGGACGGGTGAGAAACTTTTTCATAAATAAAATAGTTAATAAATCCATTAATACGCGAAAGGTGCGAGAAATGCCATATTTACTCTGTCCAAACCGTCGTGCATGATGACGCACAGGCATTTCTGTAATTCTTGCCCCTTCTATATATGCTAAAGCAGGTAAAAAACGGTGTAATTCTCCGTAAAGGTTCATATCTGCCACTAATTCTGACCGATAAGCTTTGAGAGAACAACCATAATCATGAATATAAACGCTAGTAGCTCTGCGAATTAACCAATTGGCGATTTTAGAAGGAAGCAACCGATTTAATGCCCCATCTTGGCGATTTTGCCGCCAACCACTGACCAAATCAAAACCTTCCTCCAGCTTTGCTAATAATACTGGTATATCTGCCGGGTCATTTTGCAAATCAGCATCTAGAGTGACGATCACTTTTGCGGTAGCATAATTAAAACCCGCAGACATAGCCGCAGTTTGTCCATAATTACGCCGCAAAATTACCGCTTTTAAATCAGTGCGTGTTTGCGCTTGTTCCTTGAGAAATTCTGCCGAACCATCACTTGAACCATCATCCACACAGATAATTTCATAGGTTAATTCATTAGCGGTGAGAGTAGAAGAAATTGCTTCTAATAATAAAGGTAGACTTTCGACTTCATCTTTAATGGGTACAACTACAGACACATCTGGTAATTGGTGATTGGTCATTGGTGATTGGTGACTGGGAAAATAGTTTATAACCTCGTAGCTACCCAGTCCCGATTTCAATTAGCTGCTAAACTATTTTAGAATTATTTAGACAGGTCTAATCCTCAAGACAGTTGAAGACCTGGTTTACCTAAGTTACCAGACTAGCAAAAATGAGATTTGAGCGATCAAGTTAAGTTAAGCAGTCTCATAAACGGTAAACATCTACAAACCATTCAGTTCACAAAGGAGAAACACAGCAAATGGGCGGCGAAATCTTAAATGCAGCTATGCTATCTTTCGGCTTAATCTTCGTAGGTTGGGGTCTCGGCGCTTTATTGCTGAAAATTCAAGGCGCTGAAGAATAAGCAGGGGGCAGGGGGCAAGGAGCAGGGTGAGAAATATTAATTTCCCAGTCCCCAGTCCCCAGTCCCCAATCCCCAATCCCCAGCCTCCTTAAAAAAAATGTAAACTTTTATTTCTATAACTAAACTCTGTTAAGATTTTTATCATAAAACATTAAAATATATAACGACCCTCATGACATTATTAATTGTCGGTGCTACTGGCA
>JBJTUF010000002.1:0-2912 GCA_046080565.1 Cuspidothrix sp.
ATTGCAATTTCTACTAATCCCTATTAGGGATTGAAACGACAAACTAACTTGGCAGAAAATTAAGGAACTGCCGCTCAAATTGCAATTTCTACTAATCCCTATTAGGGATTGAAACTCCCTTTATCACGGATGAATTGTAAAATTGCCCCGTTATTGCAATTTCTACTAATCCCTATTAGGGATTGAAACTATTTTCTATCTTTAAATCTTCTGCTAATTGACGAGCCTTGATTGCAATTTCTACTAATCCCTATTAGGGATTGAAACAACCCAGATCAAAAATGCTAATGTAGCTTGTGTAATATTGCAATTTCTACTAATCCCTATTAGGGATTGAAACAGAAGACGCTACAGTAAATGCCGAAAGATTTGCTTGGTTATTGCAATTTCTACTAATCCCTATTAGGGATTGAAACTACTTTTAGATGTAAATTCTCCCAATTCCTCAAGGTGATTGCAATTTCTACTAATCCCTATTAGGGATTGAAACAACATAAGTGCCACAATATCAATCGCATTGGGGTCATTGCAATTTCTACTAATCCCTATTAGGGATTGAAACATTGTAGCAATTTTGCTTTCGTTTTCTCTTGAGGCGATTATTGCAATTTCTACTAATCCCTATTAGGGATTGAAACAGTGATTGTGATGCTGTAGCCAATGCTTTATCAAGTGCCTATTGCAATTTCTACTAATCCCTATTAGGGATTGAAACGCTAATAACGCAGGATGTCATGTTGTTGGCAAGTCATTGCAATTTCTACTAATCCCTATTAGGGATTGAAACTTCCGGCGGTAAAATTTTGACAACTTTAATATTATTATCATTGCAATTTCTACTAATCCCTATTAGGGATTGAAACTAATTCTCCTATTCTTTGGATGCTGTTTAAATCCCCCATATTGCAATTTCTACTAATCCCTATTAGGGATTGAAACAGCTGACTATTTTGTAATTGGTGCTGCTTTAGTGCTAATTCTCATTGCAATTTCTACTAATCCCTATTAGGGATTGAAACAAATTTGAGTCAGGGTCTGTAACACTTGCTCCTACATTGCAATTTCTACTAATCCCTATTAGGGATTGAAACAACCACCGGATTAAAACAGCTAAACCAGCAACTTGTAATTGCAATTTCTACTAATCCCTATTAGGGATTGAAACATAATTAATTCAGTCCCAAATTTTTTTGGCATACTTCCATTGCAATTTCTACTAATCCCTATTAGGGATTGAAACGTACCATTGCTTACGTTTGAATTTGGTATTAGACCGATAATTGCAATTTCTACTAATCCCTATTAGGGATTGAAACTTAACAGTAACAACGAAACATTAAACAACGGGTTAATTGCAATTTCTACTAATCCCTATTAGGGATTGAAACGATAGAAATTGGTGCTATTGTTGCTTCTTCTGATACAATTGCAATTTCTACTAATCCCTATTAGGGATTGAAACAACGTTGCCCCAATGGAAACTTAACAACTACGGGGTTATATTGCAATTTCTACTAATCCCTATTAGGGATTGAAACGACAAATAATTCAAGACGGTATGAGAAATTTCATATTGCAATTTCTACTAATCCCTATTAGGGATTGAAACAAATTGCTTGAACGGCATTTTACAAATCCTCTGGGAATTGCAATTTCTACTAATCCCTATTAGGGATTGAAACTTCAGCAATTAGGGATATCTCCTGAGCATCAAGTACAATTGCAATTTCTACTAATCCCTATTAGGGATTGAAACAGAGCGATCGCCCGCTTGACCTGCATCAAAAACTCGGCGTGATTGCAATTTCTACTAATCCCTATTAGGGATTGAAACAAGACTAATCTCTTCAAATTCTGCGAGAATTGCCCATTGCAATTTCTACTAATCCCTATTAGGGATTGAAACCTGTTTCATTAATCTTCTGGTTATTTTGTGCATTGCAATTTCTACTAATCCCTATTAGGGATTGAAACACCTAACACAATTAAAACTTATGCAAGTATAATTAAATCATATTGCAATTTCTACTAATCCCTATTAGGGATTGAAACCTCTAAATCTTTAAATACTGCATCTGGTAGCGTGATTGCAATTTCTACTAATCCCTATTAGGGATTGAAACAACACTATAGACACTAACCAGATTAAGGAATTAATAGAATTGCAATTTCTACTAATCCCTATTAGGGATTGAAACCCCACCAATCACCACCTGTAACATTTATGGCAAAAGGTTCTAATTGCAATTTCTACTAATCCCTATTAGGGATTGAAACATTAATTGGTGATTGGGAACTAGGAACAGCAGCCGGGGGGAATTGCAATTTCTACTAATCCCTATTAGGGATTGAAACGTCTTTGTTCTAGTTGTTCGGGGGTCTCCCCCCCATTGCAATTTCTACTAATCCCTATTAGGGATTGAAACCAAAAAACACAGAATACCTTTAGAGATGGGAATTAATTATATTGCAATTTCTACTAATCCCTATTAGGGATTGAAACAACTGATGAAGTGCTTGAATTGCGCGGTGAAAGCCATGCAATTGCAATTTCTACTAATCCCTATTAGGGATTGAAACATCCTGTAATGGTTTTGGTAAAGACGGATATATTCAATTGCAATTTCTACTAATCCCTATTAGGGATTGAAACGCTGTAAACGGAATGTAAGAGTAACGGATTATGACAATTGCAATTTCTACTAATCCCTATTAGGGATTGAAACCCAAACGAGTCCAGATGTCAGAAGCTGAAAGGGAGCCATTGATTGCAATTTCTACTAATCCCTATTAGGGATTGAAACCTCACAACATACAACAGTTTAATAAAAAGTTTCTAATTGCATTGCAATTTCTACTAATCCCTATTAGGGATTGAAACGATTTTCTCATCTATAATTTTTTCTATATCC
>JBJTUF010000003.1:0-29309 GCA_046080565.1 Cuspidothrix sp.
GGTTTTTTAATATTCATCTACATTTTCAGAAGTTGCGCTAATTTTAATATCCCAGAATATCAAAATCAAATATAATCCTGTTAATCCTTTAATCCTGGTTATCCTGATTCTGACAGTTAAATTTTAATAAAAAACGGTGCATTATATTTCATTAACACACCCTACGAGATAAGCGATCAAACGATTAGTTAAACACTGTTTGTAAATGTGTTCTCAGATCGTTAATATTCTTCCACACCGACATTAGGTTGTCACTCTCCAAGCGTTTTGCTTTGGTATCATACCACCCCCAATTAGCTTTCATTACATCTTTATCGAGAGGAATACTATTAGGATCATTGAAGTTAGCAACCCAATGAACCTTAACCCATCTGAAAATACCCCATTCATCCCGTTGCCATTGAGGTCTATCTTCACTACCCTCATTTACCAATTCTACAATGTGTGTTAGATAACGATCTTGTGATGTTGGTCTCTGGGACAAAATAATAAGTGATCCTTGCAGTAAATCTAATGCATGACTTTTTATATTATCCTCATTATCATTTGTACTTCTAAAGTTTAACTGAAAATACGATCCCATAGGATAAGTTGGATATGCCCAGTTTTCACTTAGATCATTTACATTTTTAATGTATTCAATACGAGAATAATCCATGTTGTTGTCCCAGATTATTTAGATAAAAAATGCTACCTCTATTATAGCAATTATCATATAATTTGTGTATAAAAATCCATGTAGAGACGCACCCCCAAAAACGCCTCTACAAAACCCCTAAACTACAAAACCTCTCTACCCAAATAAACCTGCAAAACCTCCGGTACTTTAATCGTCCCGTCAGCTTGCTGATAATTCTCCAAAATCGCCGCCATCGTCCTTCCCACAGCTAAACCAGAACCATTTAAAGTATGTACAAATTGCGTCCCTTTCTTACCACCTTCCCTAAACCGAATATCCGCCCTTCTTGCTTGAAAATCAACACAATTAGAACAACTAGAAATCTCTCGATACTTCCCAGAAGATGGCAACCAAACCTCTAAATCATAGGTCTTTGTTGACCCAAAACCTAAATCACCAGTACATAAACTAATCACTCGATAAGGCAACTTTAAACCCTGTAAAATTGACTCCGCACTAGCAACTAATTTCTCTAATTCCTCAAAAGAATCTTCCGGTTTTACTAACTTCACCAACTCCACTTTATTGAATTGATGCAACCGAATTAAACCCCGCATATCCCGTCCATAACTTCCCGCTTCTCGACGAAAACATGGCGTATATGCACAGTGATAAATCGGTAATTCTTCCGCATTAATAATTTCTCCCCGATAAAAATTTGTTACCGGAACTTCCGCAGTGGGAATTAACCACAATTCATCATCTGCACATTTAAAACTTTCTTCTGCAAACTTAGGTAATTGTCCAGTTCCGGTTAAAGAATCAGTATTTACTAACAACGGTGGACTAACTTCAATATACCCATTTTCAATATGCTTTGAAAGCATAAATTGAATTAACGCTCTTTCTAAAGCTGCACCCGCACCTATCAAACTGACAAACCGACTTTGGGCAATTTTTACCGCTCTTTCAAAATTCAAAATACCTAATTTTTCCCCAATTTCCCAATGTGGTATAATATTTGAATTTTCCGGTTTATATTCATCTCCCCATTTTCTCACTTCTGGGTTATCCTCTTCACTTTTACCGATGGGTGTAGAATCACTAGGAAGGTTGGGAAGTGCTAACAGTAAATCTTGAATTTGCACTTTTAACTCTTTTTCCTGGGGTTCTAAATCGCTTAATGTAGTTTTAATCTTATTCCCTTCTTCTTTTAAAGCGAGGATTTCCTCACTTTGAGGACTACCACCCGATTTTACCTTTTGTCCTACCAGTTTACCAATTTCATTACTCCGTGCTTGTAATTCGTTGCGTTTTACTTCTATTTCTCGTTGTTTTTGACTTAAATCTAATATAGGTTGAATGTCATATTTACCATTACGACTGTTCAACTTTTCTTGTACTAATTGGGGGTTTCCTCTAATTTGTTTAATATCCAGCATTTTTCGTTGTCGTTAGTTTTTGTCAATTGTACTTGATGGAGGTGATTAAGTGTTAGGGTTTAGCAATGCTAACCCGTTTCTTGCATCATCAATCATATCTATTATTAACACCAGTTTTATACGAGAACCATACAAAATCAGCAAATTAATCAAAATCCCTTTTTCATCCGCATTTATCTGCGTTCAAATCTTAATATATAATGTAGCTTGGGTTGAGGAACGAAACCCAACATTTATAAGATATTGATAATATTTTGTTGGGTTTCACTTTGTTTAACCCAATCTACAAAATATGATAAAATAGAATCAGAATCACGAGGTTCTGAGAGGATGTTTGAAAAGTTCCTCATGGTGTATCAAATATTTTTAGATCCCCCTAAATACCCCTTAAAAAGGGGGACTTTGACTCTAGTTTCCCCTCTTGCTAAGGGCTACGGTGTACACACAAGTCCTATCTGTCTTCGTTTTGTGCCTATTTCGCCCCCTAAATCCCCCAAGTTTGGGGGACTTTTAAATTCTTGTTCCCCCAGAATTGGGGGTTAGGGGGCGATTCGGTGAGGGCTTGGTTAAATTCGATCACTTGTGCGTACACGGTAGCTTGCTAAGGGAGGGGGGATCTGTAAGTACCTAAAATCACAACCTAAAACTTTTCAAACAACCTCTGAGGAATGATCACATCTGAAGTAGTAATTTTAAATATCAAAAATGTCGGTTTAAGTGATGAACAATTTTTTCACCTCTGTTAAATTAACGAAGTTTGGAAAATTGAATAAACAGCAAAAGAAAAATTAATTATTCTCCCTGGTTCTAATTTAATTACTGGTAATCGAGAACCGGAATTAAATGGAAATTTGATGATTTTGAATCGTCAAACTAAGTTAGGAAAAGTCTTTATTTCTTCGACTATTTTGACTTTACATAATGGTGGTAAACGTTCGCCTGATGTTGCTTGGATAGCTAATGAACGTTGGGATGTTTTAAGTATTCAAGACCAAGAAAAATTCCCTAAAATTTGTCCTGATTTTGTTATAGAATTATGTTCTCGTACTGATTCTTTAACTCAATTATAGGAGAAAATGCAGGAATATATGAATAGTGGGTTACGTTTAGGTTAGTTAATTTATCCACAAAGTCAAGAAGTAGAAATTTATCGCCAAAATCAACCTGTAGAAATTCTATCATTACCAACAATTTTATCAGGAGAAGATGTTTTACCAGGATAATTACCTATTTTTAAAGATTGATAAAAATTAGCAACCCTTCGACTTCGCTCAGGGCAAGTTACCAAATTATTTAGTAATACGGTTAATTAACCATAAGGATGCTACTAACCCTGTAAAATGGGCTAGAATTGTGTTCAGATTAGACTGCACTACAAACATATCTAAACCGCTAATGAAGGGTTGGTTGTTTTGCGGGGCAAAGAAAAACTGTGTTTGTGTAATTGCTCTGGATGTTAATACTCCAACTATGGATAATGACCCTAATAGTGTGGCTAGAATTCCGCCTAAGTTTACCCATAATCCTAAGCGCAATACTTGTACTGTCTCGCTTCTACGAGGGCGATTATTGGGGTTGCTAGATTCTAATACTTTGCCAATTTTAGTATATCTAAAGGCTATATAAACTGCTACTCCTAGCATAATTAAACCGCAAATAGCTAGAAATACGCCAAATGCAGTACCGGGATTACTTCCTGTAGTATTTGGCCTTTGGCTAGATATGCTAAATGTGAGTAATATGACGCTGGAAACTACTCCTAATACTAATTGTGTCCAAAAACTAATCCAACCGATGAGGCGAAATTGTTGAGCTATAGCCCGGATGTTAGATGATGGTGTTTCAGAGTTTTGTGACATATAAAAGTTAAAAGTTAAAAACAACTTCTCTCTGTTGTCTATTAGTTGCTATGGAGACGGATTAGGAGGTCAGGTTTTTACCTCTTGCCTCTTGCCTTCTGTTATACCTATTTCCAGAATAATTGATAATGGTTTAAGTCTACTGGAATTTTCAGCCCTAAAAATTTAGTTATGGATTCTACCGTTTTACAATCTACCTGTCTGCTAACTTTGCTGTTATCAGTTGGTTTGTTTTTCTTCATTCGTGCTTCAACTAAAGATCGCACAGAAGTGATGCGATTGGTTTCAGAACAGGATGAAAATACTTTGATGAGTTCGTTAAAGGATTATTTTCGCTCTCGTGCTTATCGAGTATTAGCAATAGATGCGGCGAAAAATCAAGTCACCTTTGAAGGATTTGTTAGCCCTAGCTGGTTTTTAGCTATATTTTTGAGTGTATTAGCTGCTGTGGGCTTAGGTTGTTTAGCATTGGTCTTATCGCTGCTTTTCCCGGATGTTGGCCTGGTTTTTCTTTTGTTAGTCCTGCTATCACCTTTGAGCGGTGTATTGTATTGGCAAAAATCGGGAAGACTTGAGAAGGTGTCACTAAAGATGGAAAAAAGCCCCAGTGGACAAAACTTCTCAAGTACAATTACTGTTACTGCCCATCGAGATGAACTAGCTGAGTTGCAAAGGGCGTTGCAGTTAAAGACGCTTGATACTTGATTGACTTTTAGGGATGACAACTATCACTATCTACATTGGTGTAGACTTCTGACTACAGTTTTGTGTAAATGAGCAGTAGGGAGGAGGGAAAAATTCTTCTGTGCTGTAAGTTTCCGTGATGACTTTTAATGTCATGGGGGAAAATCTAGATGGAGGTGACAGAGCTTGATCCTCGACCAAGTTAATGAGAGCATAGATTTATGCTTTATCCTTGGCTGTGTTTAGCTCTGTCCCTATTCTCTGCTGTATAGGCTGATAATAAACTGACTCATACAACCTATAAGGTGACGAGAGATTGATTATGCCATGACTTTAGAGATGTTAGCGGTTGTTAGTAAAAACACTAACTAGATGTTAACCCTACTGGCAGATTTAACCACAAAATTAAAAAAAATGGAATTTTTGAATAAACTGGTCAAAATTGCCAGTTAATTATTCTTAGAGGCAGAAGTCACATTACAGGATATGATGGTCATTTGTTGTTTACTTACTGGCTAGAGCAACAGGTTCTTGGGCTGTTGGTGATTCTAAAACTCTCAGACTAGGAAACAAAAAATGATTCTCTTCTACGTATTGAGCGCCAAACAGACCTTTTTCCGCCCAGAAATAACGGTCTGTTGTATGCTCATTGCGTTTTACGAGTAACAGCGCAGGTGGCAAAATACCTTCAGCTTGAATAAATTTTCTAGCTGCTGTGACAGGTTTATCTTCACCACTTTCGATGCTGTACTGAGGAACGTGTTCTAGTATGCGTCGTCCTTCTTGCCTACGACGACTTTTGCGCTTACGTCTCCTGGCCAAGCTATTGTCCTCCTGTTTCAAGCTATTAGATTGTAGTTAGGGCTACAAAATCCGTCGTCATTATATAAGTTCTAGCTCAGAAAATCAATGGTTTTTAATGTTTTGATACAACTGAGGATAAAATATTAAAATTTAAGAATTAAAACTGAAATAATGGTTGAGGGTTAACTGTTGACTGTTGAGTGTTGAGAGCTTACCAATTAGCCATTAACAGACTACACTAGATAGCTATAATCTAAATTTTCTGCTTTTTGACCTCCTAGGGATTCCTGAGCTAATGCTAATATCTGCCAGTTCTGATTTTCTTGCTCTGTGTCGAGAGCAAATAGCTTTACTAACCGAGGGGATGGGAGCGTGTTTTAGTGTAGTTTATTTAACACGGGAGTTAGTAGAAAAGCCTACAGATGAGACGCGACTAATTCCAGTGATGGTATATCCAGAGACAATAGCTTTAAACCGTGATGATGAATATGATCATTCAGAAAACAGCTATACAGTAGGTTTTGCGAATGTTTTAGCGTTACCTAATCAAAAAACAAAGTTGTTAAGACCAACTTTAGTATCTTCTCATGCTACACCGGAATCGGAAGGAACAGGAAAACAAAATTTACAAGATGAATATTTACTGAGTCGCAACCAGATTGTCTTACCTTTAATTTATGAGGGTTTGATGATGGGGTTATTGGTGACTGGTAGGGAAGATAGGGAATGGAATCAGCACGAAGAGAGAGAAATTGAACGCATTGCCAAAAGTTTAGCGATCGCTTGCATTTTAGACCAGCGCCAAGCATGGTTACAACAGCAGCTACAACAAGGGCAAATTTTACAAAGCCAACAACGGGATTTATTAGATAATCTTTTACATCAATTTCGTAATCCCTTAACTGCTATCCGTACTTTCGGCAAATTACTATTAAAGCGGATGTTACCCCCCGATCCTAATCGTGAGGTAGCCACCAGTATAGTGCGGGAGAGCGATCGCTTACAAGAATTATTAACAAAGTTTGATCAGGTCATTGATATCAATACCGCGAATTTAGAACCTTTAACCCTATCAGATTCTCAGGTAGTGATGAAGGAAAATGCCCAAAAACCATCTAAATCTATATTATTATTGCCAGGAACAGGAGAACAATTAACAGATGCTTTCGTTGCAGAGTTATTAACACCTTTATTAATATCTGCTCAAGCCATTGCCCAAGAACGGAATTTACAATTAATTACAGAACTTCCCCACCATTTGCCTTTGGTCAGAATTAATGAAAAAGCATTGCGAGAAGTATTAAGTAATATTATTGATAATGCTTTAAAATATACTCCATCTGGAGGAAAAATCTTAGTACAATGTGGACAAAAAAAAGGTAATTTTCAAGGTATTGCCATCAGTGATACTGGACCTGGAATTCCTGGACAAGATTTAGCACATCTAGGAGAAAGACATTATCGAGGGGTACAGGCAAATACAGAAATTCCCGGCACTGGTTTAGGAATTGCGATCGCTAAACAATTAATAGCAGAAATGCAGGGAGATATCGAAGTATTTAGTCCCGCAATTAAATCTGTAATTACCATATCCCATCGTCCAGGAACTACATTTATAATTTGGTTGCCAATGGTAGATTAAATTACCATCTGTGTTTTGTGATGATTTGCCATCAAAGAAAAAAGTTGCCAATAAAACTTACATTTTAAAAGTGTGATCGCCCCAAATCTAACATCAAAGCGATCGCTACTTTCCGATTCCAGAAAGGTTAAAAATCATTGCCGACGCAACACTATCTGGAGATACTCGCCAGATAGTGTTGCAAATCATCTGTTAGACTTCAATATATACCCTTCCAATCGGACAAATTCATAACCATCGTGGTCTGTGATGCGATCGCCCGGACGACCAGCCCATTGTGTGGTAGCAAAATAATCACCTCTTCTTTGACTCCACCAGGTATAGAGAGGAATAGTACCACTGGGTTGTGATTTTGATGGTGGATAAATATACCCTTCTACACGTACGAATCCATAATCTGGTGATTTACGAACGCCTGGACGACCAGTCCAAGAGGGGTTAGTCGTGATAAAGTTGTCTTTACGAGATGGACTCCACCAACCATATAAAGGAATAGTTCCACTAGGTCTTGGTTTACTGGGATTAAATACAGAACCCGCTACACGCACAAACCCATAACCATCATGGTCTGTTCTGCGATCGCCTGGACGACCAGCCCATTCCCTTTTGGTAGTGGCAAAATTGTCACCTCTGGCTGGACTCCACCAGGTAAAAAGATTCACGGTTTTCTCACTTGTGATAATATTTGTTCGTGCTGCTGAAACTGAACTCAAATAAGAATCGTAAACAAGAGTTGATAAACCTACTGTAGTTAAAAGGATAGTGGATACAAACTTGTTGATTTTCATGTTTTAATGCCTTTATTAGATAAAAATTGGATTGTTTTTGCTCTTACTTTCAATAACAGATGAGGAAAATAAATTATTCCAAAATTTCTTGGTAGTTACAATTTCGAGAAGCAGTTTTTTCTCCTCACTTTCAACAACAAATGAGAAAAACAAAATATTCCAAAATTTCCAGAAAAAATTTTTATAGGCTATAAAAAAGCCATCAAACCCTGGTTCAAAAAGCTTTTTAGTCCCAATTCAGTCACCACTCAGGGCATCAAATCCAATCACCCACCCTATACAACAAGTGCTTAATATAACTACGTATATCTTTATGGTAAAATTACGTAAATAGTCAGGAACATATAAACTTGATATTAGTCATTCTCAGCAATCTACACTAGCTATATCGCCCTTTTTAGTAATTTTTGTATCTACTTTATCTTTAGATCAACTGAGATTTAACAATTATGTATTTACACTTAGTTTCAGGGACTATGAAGCATCCACCTATTGATTCACAACTTCAACAAGTAATCACCAAGATTGCCCAAAAATATACTAGGGGCAATTCTATATCTTGGGAAGATGCTGCCCAAAACGCTATCATGAAAATTTATGAAGCACTCAACGCTGGCAAGTTTCAAGGAGGAATTGAAGAATTTCAGCGTTGGGCTACAGTTGTGGCAAAGCGTGAAACTATTAATTTAGTCAAAAAAGAATCTTTACGAAATCACCCAAGTTTAGACACACCTATTCCTGGAACTGATTTATCTATAGGTGATACAATTGCTGACGAGTTTAACCTTTTAGACGCTGTAACTCATGCAGAGTTAATTTTAAAAGTAAGACAAGCAATTATCAATTTAGATTCCCGTTATCCCAAACGGAACTATCTCAAACTATGGCAACTCAGGGTAGCAAATCACAACCAAATTCAACAAGCCTCAGCACTGGAAATTAGTCAAGGGGAAGTTTCCAAGCGTTGGAAGCAATTAGTTGAACTTATCACCATAGAATTAGGATTAGTGAACGTTGATGGTGTCAAACGCGAACAGCAAAATATTAAAAATAATCGCAAGAGATCCGAAGACAAATGGTAGTAGAATTGGGGATTTTTCTTTTTTATTGCCAAAATAAGGAAAAATCACCAATAACAGACCGAACAAATATTTGATAAGTTCCTGATTTTTCAGCATAAAATCGTGGACTGACTTGTTAATAAAATTAACTATCCTTGAAAATTAGGACATATAAATCTATGTTGACAAATTTTGATAAAAATAAATCTGATCATACGCGAAGACCTTACGAATCAACACCACAACCTGGAGAAATTTGGGAGTTAAGCCGTAATTTACAATTTCCTGGAGAATTTTCTACTGATGAAAAAAATAAACTTTACTCAACAGAAGCTAAAAGTTTTTTACAAGGTAATACTCTATCTCGCTATGTCATGATTGTCATGCAGTTGGAATCAAATAGTGAAACCGAATCAGAATGTAATATTGTTTCTGTGATGGTATTGTCTGCGGAAATCAATTTTATTTCTGATGTTGATTTACTTATTCCCGCAGATATTTCTGGTTTATCACAAGATTTATTAGCTGAAACTTGGCACGTACAACCCATGCTTACTTGTAACTTACTTAAACAAGTTGGGAAGAGATTATCACGAAATATTTATGATATATTGCTAACTAATGGAGACTATCATCATGGTTTAGTAAATCAACCTCCAGAAATTTTTGAGGTTGAAAGATTGGGAATAAAAGTAGGAAAAAGAAAAGCTTTAGATATACCGATAATTGCTTTATTCCATAAACAAGAAAAAGCTTGGAGTGATGTATTAACAATACCAGTAGCAGCTTATCGCACCTATTTTAAAAGTGTGAATCTTACCAATCAACTTCTCAATGAGTATTTAGAAGTAGAACAAGAATTATTACAATCTAATACCCAAATAGATAAAATATATATTAATCTGAGTCGCTGGTGGCAAAATATTTTTGAATCAGAATGGCTGGATTTTTATATGTTACCAAACTTTGCGATCGCAACTCGCAGTCATAATTTTCAAAATTTCCAGCCAAATAGCGATGAAATAGCAGAAAATATTCAACAATTATCATCAGGAAATAACGAAAATAACCGTCGAATTGCGGCTAAACGATTAGGAGAAATTGCTGTTGGTAATGTAGATGCAATTCAATCTTTAGTCAGTTTATTAAGAAGTACCTCAGATGATGAAACCTTGTGGATAGCGGTAGAAAGTTTGAGAAAAATTGACCCAGAAAATCCTGCTGCTGGTGTTAGGAGACTAAAACTAATTGATTTAGGGATGGATATTGCTGGTAAAGAGGTAGCCTTAGCTGTAGCATTATTACAAAAATGTGATGGTGATATTGGTGTCATGTTGCAAGTTTACCCCACAGGTAATAATGATTATTTACCACCAGATTTAAAGTTAATATTACTAGATGATTCTGGAGAAATATTGCGTGAAGTCACTGCTAGACGTGCAGATGTTTATGTTCAGCTTAAATTTACCTGTGAGATGGGAGAAAAGTTTAGTGTACAACTAACTTTAGGTGATGCTAATTTTCGTGAAGATTTTGTGATTTAGTTCAATTAAACTATGTAGGCTATGGGATTATTAGTAATAACCATACCTACATTAAATTCATTTACATAATAGTATTATTGATGTTTATTAACTTTGCCGGGAAAAATCTTCAAGGTCATGACTTTAGTGGTCAAAACCTTACAGGTGCAGACTTTAGTAATGCCGATATTCGGGGTGCAAATTTTACTAATGCGATTCTGAGAAATGCTAATTTTCAAAATGCAAAAGCTGGTATTAAAAATGATTGGGCAACTTTTTTGCTCATAGTTTCGTTTTTACTATCTATAATATCAGGCATTTTTTCAGGATTTTCGGGTACTTATTTAGCAACTTTTGTACTTAAGGCTTCTTATAGTACAAATATTCATATTTTTTTGGCATCATTTACTGCGCTTACAGTTTTATTTGCTGTTACTATTTTCCGAGGAATAAGAGATGCTTTAGTAACTGTCATTATTATTAGCACCATTGCGGGAGCTTTTTGTGGAATATTTGCTGGAATATTTCCTCAAGTAGTAGTTATACCATTTATTACTGGCTCTTTTCTAGTTGCCATTACAGTTGCTTTTTTGATTGGAACAATAGCTTGTACTATTGCAGGAATAATTGCTATTTATTTTGCTATAACAGTAATTATCTTAAGCATAATTGGAGTAATTCCTGGCTCTCTTGTTGTTGCGAAAATGGCTGTTGCTATGGGTTTTTCTACTGGAGAGGTTGTTAGTGATTTTATTGAAATCTTTATTGGTGCTATCAGCGTAAATATTTTCGTAACGTTGCTTAATGGTTATGTTAGTTGGCAAGCTATAAATTTCAATGAAAAATACAATTTAGTTGTCAACCTAGCTGTTGCATTAGTTAGCATTCGTGGAACCTGTTTTAGAAATGCTGACATCAGATCAGCTAACTTTATCAATGCTAATCTCAAAACTATAGATATAAGAAAAGTAACTCTAATTCACAGCAACTTTTATTCTGCAAAACAACTTGACTATGCTATGTTTGGTAGTACTATTTTAAATAACCAAAAAGTGAGAAGTTTGCTTGTTACTAAAAGAGGTTGGCAAAAGTCTTTTGCTGGTTGCAATCTTAAGGGTGCAAATCTCGCAGGTGCAGACCTAAGTTATGCTAATTTAACCGAAAGTGATATTAGTCAAGCAACCCTAGAAGGTGCAAATTTAGAATATGCAAATCTTACTAAAACTCAAGCTATAGGTACAAATTTTCAAAAATCAAATTTAACTGGAGCTTGTATAGAAGCTTGGAATATTGACAATACAACTCAATTAGAGGGAGTAATTTGTGACTACGTTTATCTGTTAAATAATCAGCAAGAACGTCGTCCTAGCAGTGGAAAATTTGCTCCTGGAGAGTTTACTAAAATATTTCAAGTTGTGATCAATACAGTTGATTTAATTATCCGTAATAGTTTAGAAGATTTACAGGCTTTATCTGTAGCTTTGACAAAAGTACAAATAGAAAATGAAGATATTCCTTTAACATTTAGAAGTTTTGAAAATAAGAGTGATGGTGTTGCACTTGTGCGTCTGGATGTACCAGAAGCAACAGATAAGGCGAAAATCCACGCTGAAATTATTCAAAATTATGAATTTGCTCTCCAACAATTAGAAGCAAGATATCAAGCAGAATTAAAAAGTAAAGATGAACAAATTATTATTTATCGTCAACATCAAGCTGATTTAAAAGAATTAATCCAAATGATAGCCCCTACTATAAAAAAATCTCCAGAAGGAAAGTTAGTAATTTTAAAATTAGGTCAGGGTGATTTAACTACAGTATTTCCTGTTACATTACAAATTAGTCTAGAAGGAGAAAGCCCATATTTTGAATTAACGGGTCAATTACCTCCGGCTTCAGAATTAGCTTTAGCATATCATCAATGGCAAACTGTATATCGTCAAAGTTTACAGGGAATTTTGCGAATTAAGTTTCCAGAAACACAAGTTACCAATATTAGCAAGCGAGAATTATTCAGAGAATGCGATAAATTAGCAGATGCTTTAAAAAAGCAAGTGAACTTATGGTTAAATTCCGAATTATTTCGCCCTGTTAAAGAGCAATTACTAGAAAAATTAAATCCCTCAGAATCTATTCGGATACTTTTGCAAACAGAAGACAGCCAATTACGAAGAATTCCCTGGCAACTGTGGGATTTTTTTGAACGTTGTCCTCAAGCCGAAATTGCTCTTTCTTCAACTGTTTATGAAAAAAAAGAAAGGTCTCCATCATCGAAATCTCATGTAAAAATATTAGCAATATTGGGAGATAGTACGGGGATTGATATACAAAAAGATAGATTTTTACTTGAACAATTACCAAATGCAGAAATAACCTTTCTAGTAGAACCTAAACGCCAACTGCTAAATGATGAACTTTGGCTACAATCTTGGGATATCCTATTTTTTGCTGGACACAGTTTTACTCAATCTGAAACAGAAGAAATTGGTTATTTTCATATTAATCAAACTGATAGTTTAACTATTGCTGAGTTAAAAAATGCTCTGACAAAAGCTATTAGTCAGGGTTTACACCTGGCAATTTTTAACTCTTGTGATGGTTTGGGAATAGCCACTAATTTAGCAGATTTACATATTCCTCAAATGATTGTGATGCGTGAACCAGTACCTGATAAAGTAGCGCAGGAATTTTTAAAGAATTTTCTCACCGAATTTTCCAATGGTAAACCTTTATATCAATCAGTACGGGAAGCACGTTATAAGCTACAAGGTTTAGAAGATAAATTCCCTTGTGCAACTTTGCTACCAGTAATTTGTCAGAACCCAGCAGAAATTTATTCCCCCATAATTGGAGGTTAACAACCCTAGATAAAAATAAAGCGATCGCTCACCATAATTTCGGTAAAATATCGCTTTATTTATATTATTAAGTTCACGACCTCACAAGAATTGAGGTTATTGACGAGTAATTACTAAATTGGAAGTCAGGGTAATAGCTAAATCTTCTTCTGGTCTTAGCACAAAAACATCTGCTTTTTTCTTCCGCAATAGAACACTAGCCAAAGCACCGGCAGCAGCACCACCCACAGGTTCTAAAACTTCAATTTTCTTATTACCTGTGAGCAAAGAAATCACACTAGCTGCACCTGCACCAATAGCAGCATCAGTTAATATTTGTCCAGTATCACTGCCTTTGTTAATTGTTTCTGTTGTCGTAATAGTTCTGGAATTAGCAAAAATCTGTTGTCTTCTACCAGAGGGAAATACTAATTCTTGGGCAACAAAGCGGACACCCTGCTGTTTATTACTAGAAGATGAACTATTTAATCTCACTGGTTGTAATTGACCAATAACTTCAGTATTAGCAGGAATCAAAATATTTCTATTTCTATCAGTAATATCGTCAGCTATTTTTAGAGTTAAAGCTACACTTTCACCAGGATTGACAATAATTTTGTCTTTTTCGTAGGTGACAGGTAAGGTTGCACCAGAGCGAATACTAATTGTCCGCGATTGATTAAGATTGAATCCTTGAGCAACGACAGGACTAAAAGACACAAAGGGGGTAGCTGCACCAGTTGTAATGGCTATAGCCATAAGTGCAGCCGTGCTAGATTGCCAACGAATAAAACGACTCATGATGGGAATTGCCAATATATATATGATATGTCTGATGACGTGACTCAAGGGGAATAGTTTCTAGCAAAATCTTAGCTAGTTTGAGAATGATGACTCTAATTGGTGTTCCCTAAAATATGAAAAAAAAGCCTCTTATTATTGTAAATTTTTGTAAAATTGATGTCTTCAAGACTAGAAACCTGATTAATACATAGCTAAACTAACAAAAAGTGCATCTGTACTGTTAACTTATCAAAATTGTAAATGTGGCACTATAGCCTAAATGATCCCAATCCAACTTATTATCAAAAACTTTCTCAGTTACCGTGATGCAGCCTTAGATTTTAGCGGCTTGCATACGGCCTGTATTTGTGGTTCTAATGGTGCAGGAAAATCTTCTCTCCTAGAAGCTATCACTTGGGTGATATGGGGTGAAAGCCGAGCAACTGTTGAAGATGATATCATTCATTCTGGAGCAAAAGAAGTCCGAGTTGATTTTATTTTTGTTAGTGGTCAGCAAACTTATCGGGTCATTCGCAACCGAGTTAGGGGTGGAACTAGCATTTTAGAATTTCAAATTGAAACTACGACTGGGTTTCGCCCTTTAACTGGTAAGGGTTTAAAAGCTACTCAGGATATAATTCTGGAACATATCAAGCTAGATTATGACACATTTATTAATTCAGCTTACTTACGCCAAGGTAAGGCTGATGAATTTATGCTCAAACGGCCTGCTGAACGCAAGGAAATTTTAGCAGAGTTGTTAAAATTAAATCAATATGATCAATTAGAAGAACGGGCAAAGGATAGCTCTAAACTTTATAAAGGACGAGGTGAGGAGCTAGAACGTTCCTTAGAAAATATCAAAATTCAACTTCAACAGAGGGAAGCAACAGAAAGCCAACGAGCAGAGTTAGAAACTCAGCTAAATGATTTGCAACAAATACAAGCTTTTGAAAATATTCAATTACAAAGTTTGCAAGTTATCCAACATCAACGGCAAAATTGGGAACAACAATTAAATTTTGTACGCCAACGTTATGATAATTTAAGTCAAGATAGCGATCGCCTACAACAAGAACAACTAGCCGTAAAATCCCAATTAACCGAGGTAGAAAATACTATCAATCAACAAGCAGATATTCAAGCCGGTTATACTCAATATCAAAATCTCCAATCCCAAGAAGAAATTTTTGCAACTAAATTTGAACAACATAGCCAAGCTACCAATTTAAAACAACAAAAACAACAACAGTTATATAAACAAACCCAAGAATTAGAACGCCAACTACAACAAACAGAAGCTCAATTAGCAGCCCTAGAACAACAAGAACAAGAAATTGCCCAAACCTTGAGTAAATCAGGAGATATTGAAGGAGGGTTATTAAAATTAAATCAAGCCCGTGAGCATTTGGCAAATTTAGATCAATTACAAATGCAAGTCACGCCATTACTACAACAAAGGGCAAGTTTGCAAAGTCAATTAGACCGCGCTCATGCTGGTTTAGTGGCCCGATTGGAACAAATGCAAGCCACAGAAAATCAATTGCAAAATCAAAATCATCGTCAACCCCAATTACAACAAGCAGTAATGGAGGTAGGAACGCAAATTGAAGAATTAGAAAAAAAGCGCGTTTATCTGCAAAGAGTCCAGGAAAAAGGACAGGAAAGAAGACATTTTATTGAACGTTTGCAAGCTCACCAACGAGATTATGAAAGATTATTGGGAGAACTAGAACAAAAATTGCAAATGTTACAAAATCCCGATGCCACTTGTCCTTTATGTGAACATCATTTAGATGAACATCATTGGAGTCGAGTAGTCGAAAAAACTCAATTACAATATCAAGATACCCAAGGACAATTTTGGGTAGTACGAGAACAAATGGCAGTTTCAGATCGAGAAATTCAGGTACTCCGACAGGAATATCGGGAAATATCTCAAATGTTATCAGGTTATGATGCTCTGCGAGAACAAAAAGGCAAATTAGCTGCCCAATTACAAGCTAACAGTGATATTCAAGCTCAATTACTACAAATTACTGCCGAAAAACTACATTTAGAACGTTCTTTAGCAAATGGGGATTATGCACCGGAAAAACAAGCAGAAATTCAGCAATTAGATCACTATATTCAACAACTTAATTATAGTGAACAAGACCACGCCCTTGCCCGTAATGAAGTAGAAAGATGGCGTTGGGCAGAAATTAAACAAGGGGAAATTAAAGACGCAATCAAAAGGCAAACAAAATTAACAGCTAGAAAACCAGAATTATTGACTAATAGCACTCAATTAAAAACTCAACTTCAACAAAGTCAAACTGATTCTGATTGTGCTAAAGAAATCGCTGTATTAGATGCACAAATTACCGCCATTGGCTATAGTTCTGAACAGCATAATTATCTCCGTCAGGGTGTGCGTAAAGGTCAAACTTGGCAACTCCGTTATCAACAATTATTATCTGCACAAGAACAATATCCTCAACTGAGAAATAAATGCCAAGATTTAGAAAATTCATTACAAAAAATAACCCAAGAAAAAGCCATATTAGCACAACAAATTGAGGATATTGTTAAACAATTAACTGCTAGTGATAATCCCACTGTGCAAATTAATGCCTTAGAACAGCAGTTAGCAAACCGAAGACGGGAACTAGATGATAAAATCTCCCAGTTGGGGCAATTAAAACAAATGGCGCACCAATTGGCAACTTTACAAAATCAGTATGAACAGGAAAAAGAGCAATTACAAATTTGCAAACAACAACAGCGTGTCTATCAAGAATTAGCCCAAGCTTTTGGTAAAAATGGCATTCAAGCTTTAATGATTGAAAATGTTTTACCCCAATTAGAAGCGGAAGCTAATCAATTGCTTTCTCGGTTGAGTGCTAATCAATTTCACGTTCAATTTGTTACCCAAAAAGCGGGCAGAAGTGGCAAATCTACCAAGAAAAATGCTAAATTAATAGATACTTTAGATATTTTAATTGCTGATGCCAGGGGAACACGCTCCTATGAAACTTATTCAGGAGGAGAAGCTTTTAGAATTAACTTTGCTATTCGTTTAGCATTAGCAAAATTATTGGCACAAAGGGCAGGGGCAGCTTTACAATTATTGGTGGTAGATGAAGGTTTTGGGACTCAAGATGGGGAAGGATGCGATCGCCTAATTGCAGCCATTAACGCCATATCTGCTGATTTTGCCTGTATCCTCACTGTCACCCATATGCCCCACCTCAAAGAAGCTTTCCAAGCCAGAATAGAAGTGAGCAAAAATCAACAAGGTTCACAATTACAGTTGTTAATGTAAACTCAGATCCCCGAATTATTGAGGAAGTCAGGGATACATATCCAAAAAATACCAATTGACTGGGATAATGTAAAAAAAATTAACATTATCTACTCATGCTGAGATTAATTACTGACTTTGACGGGCCAATTATGGATGTTTCGGAACGGTACTACCGTGTTTATCAGTTATGTCTAGAGAAAACCCGATATCCTGAACAAACAATTACAGAACTGTCTAAAGCCGAATTTTGGCAACTCAAGCGATCGCACACTCCCGAAATCCAAATTGCCTTAAAATCAGGCTTAGATCAACAGCAAGGACAAGAATTTTCCCAAATTCGTAAACAAACAGTTCATACCCTGCCTTATTTCCAGTATGATGTCCTTGTACCAACTGCATTAGAAGCACTCAGCAAAGTTCAAGCTGCTGGGGTTGATTTAGCAGTAATGACGATGCGACGGGTGAGAGAACTGGATTATGCTTTTAATCAATATGATTTAGGGAAGTTTTTCCCAGAAAATCGCCGTTATTGCCTCAGTAACGACTATGTAAAAACCCGCGATGTAGAAGATAAACCTTTATTAATGGCCAGAGCATTAGCAGAACTACCTCCTGTGGCTGATACTTGGATGATAGGAGACACAGAAGCCGATATTACTGCCGCCAAAAAACATAATATTAAAATTATTGGTGTTGAGTCTGGTATCCGCGATCGCCACCAACTAGAATCTTATCAACCGGATCTGATTCTTCCTGATTTAAAAACCGCCGTAAATTTTATCCTTAACCAGTAGTAACAACAATGGCTAATTGGACATCAACCAATTACCGTTATATAAAACCTACTCAAATCTACCTATCTACCGACAGACAGGATATTGAGTGTCGTTTACTTCCTGTTTCATCCTGAAAGTGTCGGCACTACTCAGTCCACAGGCTAACACTGCCTTGTCTGTTTAACCATTGTAGTCTCCTTAATTTGAATTGATATCTTTGATAAGATATAGCCCCAGGTATAACTTCACCTGTAGATAATGTTGCTAGGTTTTTCACTCCTAAGTCTACACCCACAACATTATCTAAATCTAAATTTGATATTTTTGATTCTACTTCTATTCAATAATTTTCTGTGGTTTTCACTACTTTCTTAGCTATCAAGTCTGAGCTTCAAAACTTATGATACTATCAGTAAAGTGATAGTAAGTTAATGTATATATTAATTAATAATACCCTAAGTCAGCTATCTATTAACCGATAAATTTTTGTTCCTGTTAGAGATGATTGTTTAAACTTACTCATATCCTCATAATAGCTGACTATTTAATCAGATATGAGTAGATTTATATAGATATTTTGATTTAGTTACTAGCCCTTGTCTAACGTAAAAAGCTACTTACCAACCACATCAATATAAAAGTTAACAGCGTGGAAAACTGATTTGCTGTCATATTGATCAATGGTAATGGTAATACCCAGCCAGCAATTAAGCCACCAACTATTAAACCAACAATTAAACTAACAAGTGTAAATAAAACCGCTCGACCAAACTTTCCTTCCTTACGATTGAGAAAATAAACACCAATACCCACCCCAAGAACTAAGGCCAGTTGTAATACTTGCTCGCTACCACCGGGATAAAAGAGACTAATTCCACTTAAGCCCAGATACCAAGCTGCTGGTATTAGTACATCTGTCAATGTTGGCTGATCTAAACTTCTCTGTAACCATTCAGGAGTCTGGCGATTCAGGTTTGGACTTGTTGGGGTAGAAGATTGAACTCGGATCTCTGGAAATCGGATGCGTTCAGGGACTTTGATTTTACCTTCTTGGCGCATCCGTAGACGCTCCATTAAAATCGCATCATAAGCAGCTTCAATAACTTCCTGGCTATTGCCCTCACCACCATGTTGTTCTAACAGGCGATTACGAGCATCCTGAATTTCATCGAAACTAGCGTCTTCTGATACCCCAAGTTTTTCGTAGGGATTTTGATCACTCATGGGAGGTTATTACTTCAGATTCAGTCAGCGACAATTGAGATATTTCGCAAAAAACAAGTTTAGATTTTATTTTCAGTGAAAAAAATCTACAAGGAGAAACATATCAAATTCCATACCAACAGCTTCATCAGTTTAGTTAATTCTCAACCGACAACTAACATAAATAGATTCAGCATTTTTCCTGCTTTCCTTTTCGCCATATTCAAGAGGCCACCTGAAGCGGCTCCAGAACCGGTTGTTGTCCACAGTGGTAAGTTGCTTTCCTTGAAACACACTCAATAATTATAGTTCCAAAAAGCAGAGACAAATATCTCATACCCTTTGTTTGCCGGGAATAACCTGTCTGTCAACAGATAAGACCCCGAAAGGCCGTACTACAATGCCCCTATCCCTAGACTAAATGCTGTCGGGACTACTTATTTTATCCTGTAACCAGAGTAGTAACTTGAGTTTGTTAATTAATTTAAAATTTAACAGCGAGGAAACGGTTTACAGGTAGAGGTTGTGGGGAATTAAAAGTTGGTAATAAAAATAATAACATTTTCTCTTGCGCCCTGACTTTTGCTATACTTGTGAAGCAAAAAGTATATTATTTAACAATAATACTTGAATGGTAATTTACAGTTAACAAAAAAATGGCATCAATCCCTTGCAACCCCGATAATCAGCATATTTACTTGTTCACAATCCATAGTAAAGATGACAGTTTATGGAAATAATCAGGATCATAATCCCTCTGGGATGTAAATTTTGAATTACTGCCAAAGTAGAAATATCGGACTGCGTTATTATACCAATTTGAAAAATGAATGGGACAGTTGGAAAGATGAAAGTCCTGATCTATCAGGGATTTCACAATCCAAAATCCAAAATCTAAAATGGTATTACGCAATCAATTTTATTAATCCTAAGCACTTTTGTACAAAATAATGGCCATGGCTGCTGCCAAAATTCTTGTAGTTGACGATGATCCTGCGGTTCGGAATCTAATCCAACGCTTTTTGCTCAAACAAAATTATCAAGTAGAGTCGGCTGAAGATGGTAAGACGGCTCTAAGTATATTTGAAAAGTTTAACCCCGACTTGGTAATTCTGGATGTTAATTTACCAGATGTAATCGGCTTTAATCTCTGTCAAGAAATGCAAAGCCGTAGTGGCGTGTTTGTATTACTATTGACTAGCCGAACAGATGAAGCTGATAAAATTCGTGGCTTTTCTAAAGGTGCTGATGATTATCTCACCAAACCATTTGGGTTGGGAGAATTGGAGGTAAGAGTAGCAGCAATTTTGAGAAGGCAGCGCGTTGTTACCAATGTAGAACAGCAACGGCTGACCTTTGACAAGCTCACAATTGATCCTGTGAGACGGGAAGTATTATTTGATAATGAACCGATTCCTTTGACGGCTTTGGAATTTGACCTATTGCATTTTTTAGCTAGTCATCCTGGCCGGGTTTGGCGAAGATCAGAACTGATCCAAGAAGTTTGGGACTATGAATATGTTGGAGATCAGAGGGTTGTAGATGTCCATATTGGACAAATCCGCAAGAAAATTGAGATTGATCCTAACCAAACAACATTAATTCAGACCATCCGTGGCGTAGGGTATAAGTTTGAATCCCCTAACTCTCCCTAGAGAAAGGCAAAAGGTACAAAAGCAAGAGGCAAAACTTGACTGAGGAGAAAAGCTATTCTGCCATACTGAATTGAGTTTAAGTCCCTGTTTTGTCTTTTGCCTATTCCCTATTGATTACTGGTGAAATAAAGTTTCTAAGTAAATACGAGCAGCACGGCGATCGCTCTCGCCATTTTGGAGCAAAAATAGGGATAAAGCTGCTGTTAATACTCGGTTCTGATCCCAATCAGGATGATTTTCTAAATAGTTGTTGAGAGATTCTTGTAGTGTTTCGGGAATTTCGGTAAAGATAGGCACTGTTGCGTTCATAAAATTTTCCTGTAAGTCAATCACGAGGAGTTACTTGTGTTCATTTCTACTCAGGGCTAAGTCATACTCGGCAAATAGAGCAGAGTCAGGGAACTTAATAAAACAGAAAACAACGTTCAGATATACAGGAATGGACAAGGAGGTCAGGATATTCATAAAAATCTCTAACCCCAAAATGACAAGTTTTTTACTCTTGCCCCTTGGTTCTTGCCTTCTGCTATAAATTCACAGCCTGAACAAAATCAAACTCAAGACTCATCATTTTGCGCTCACAAGGGGTGGATTTGTCAATGCTGCGAAATGTTAAAAATTAGGAGTTACAAATAAATCTTCACGAATGAATCGGACTTGAGACTATATTTTTTTTACATAACTTAATAAAAACTCCGTTATTCGATTGTCAATCATCAAAAATTAACAATCCCCAAGAAATCAGCAACATCCGATTAGATCGTAGACTATCTGTGGAAAACTCCCTGATTACCTGTGGAAATCCTGTGGAATGAATGAGGAAAAGCAAAGTTAATAATAAGAATTACAAAAATATCAAAGTTTCCTGACATATCAAGTAAATACAGTGTTAGTATACTAATATAAGTAAAAATATCCAAATTATGGTATCTAAGTAGGACTTATACTCAGGTAATTTGCTGGTTCAGAGTAGACTAAAGGCAAGTTAATATAAAAGAAAGTAGTAATTTATTGTAATTCCTACAATAAAAATATCTAATCTTGCAAAAGTCTGAATTGTTGTCTGAGAACTAGGAATGTTAGACCAAATATTTGATTACCTACACTTACATTTAAGCATTGAAGCCTCTATAGTCCTATTAATCTTAGTCTTTTTAGAGGCAGTGTTATCTGCTGACAATGCCATAGCCCTCGCGGCGATCGCTCAAGGACTAGAAGATAAAAAATTAGAAAATCAAGCTTTAAACATAGGTTTAGTTGTTGCTTATGTATTAAGAATTACCCTATTGTTAACAGCAACGTGGGTACAGCAATTTTGGCAATTTGAACTATTGGGTGCGGGCTATCTTCTGTGGCTAGTATTTCAACATTTTAGTTCTGAAGAACAAGAAGATAATCACCATCACGGGCCGCGGTTTAGTTCTCTATGGCAAGCAATACCAGTCATTGCCTTTACAGATTTAGCTTTTTCTTTAGATAGTGTCACCACAGCGATCGCTGTTTCTCAAGAAACATGGCTGGTCATTACTGGTACAACCATTGGTATTGTTACCTTACGATTTATGGCCGGATTATTTATCCGTTGGTTAGATGAATATGAAAATTTAGCAGACGCAGGTTACATAACTGTAGCTTTTGTCGGGTTACGTCTACTGCTAAAAGTCATTAAGGATGATTTAGTTCCACCAGAATGGTTAGTAATTAGTGCTATTGCTATTATTCTAGCCTGGGGCTTTTCTAAAAAAACTGTAGTGGAATTAGTCTCACAAGAACCGGAAAAAACTGAAGTATCGAAGTGAAGAGAGGGAACAGGGAACAGGGAACAGGGAACAGGGAACAGGGAACAGGGAACAGGGAATAGGCAAGAGGGAATAGGCAAGAGGGAATAGGCAAGAGGCAGAAGGCAGAAGGAAAAAGAATAATATGTTTCTCCCCTGCTCCCCTGCTCCCCTGCTCCCCTGCCTAATTATTCACGCAGCCAAGATGTGGAATGAGGTTGCCAAGCAACTAATTCTTCATCTTTAAACCAGAGAGCAATTTCTCTTTGGGCGGTTTCTTGAGCATCAGAACCGTGAATCAAGTTACGACCTACATTAATACCAAAATCGCCGCGAATTGTTCCTGGTTCTGATGTTAGGGGGTTGGTTGCCCCAATAATCTTTCTGGCTGATGCGACAACTCCTTCGCCTTCCCACACCATCGCTACCACGGGGCTAGAAATAATGAATTCAACTAAACCGGGGAAAAAAGGTCTTTCACGGTGAACATCATAATGTTGTTCAGCTAATTCCTTACTGACTTTCATAAACTTCAAGCCGACAAGAGTAAAGCCTTTAGCTTCAAAGCGGCGAATAATTTCACCCACCAAGCCACGCTGTACACCGTCAGGCTTGATTGCTAAAAATGTGCGTTCCAAGTCTGTCTCCAAAAACATAATCAAATTTTGATGGGTTAATTGTCAGTTGTATTGATGTCTTTTGTCTAGTAGCTTGAGGAATTTTCCCCTAAACGTGGGGATAACTAGATGAAGAGAAAGAAATTGAAAAGCAATGATTTGGATGGCTCTGTTCCTGAAATGGTCTCTACCAAGATTGATTCTTAATCAGAAATTATTCCTGGTCGTATATCCTTTACCAGACTATGTTTGTTAAATTGTTATTTCGTGGGCGAAACACAGAGGTCAGGAACAAATGGGTGTCAATTCAACGGCTGATGAAATTGTAAAAGTGCCATCTACTGGAGATAAAGCTGAATTGAAAAGCCAAAAACAGAAACAAATGTTAGCACCTAGTAAAAGTGGGTCAGATATTTCTGTTCCTTGGAAAATCGAGAATAGTGAAGACCTATACCGGATTGAAGGTTGGGGCAAGCCTTATTTTTCGATTAATGCGGCTGGTCATGTGACTGTTTCACCCAAGGGTGAACGCGGGGGGTCATTGGATTTGTTCGAGTTGGTCAACGCTCTAGAGCAAAGAAATTTAGGTTTACCGATGTTAATTCGGTTTTCCGATATTTTGGAAGACAGAATTGAGCGATTAAACGCTTGTTTTGCTAAAGCGATCGCTCGCTATAACTATCCTGGAGTGTATCGGGGGGTATTCCCTGTCAAGTGCAATCAGCAAAGGCACTTAATTGAAGATCTAGTCCGATTTGGTAAACCCCATCAATTTGGTTTAGAAGCAGGTTCTAAGCCAGAATTAATGATTGCTTTGGCACTATTGGATACACCTGGAGCATTGTTAATTTGCAATGGCTACAAAGACCAGGAATACATCGAAACAGCGATGTTATCCCAAAAGCTTGGACAAACAGCCATTATCGTTCTAGAGCAAATTGAAGAGATAGATTTAGCGATCGCTGCTAGTCGTCAATTAGGAATTAAACCCATTTTGGGAGTCAGAGCAAAATTAAGTACCCAAGGTATGGGGCGTTGGGGAACTTCCACAGGCGATCGCGCTAAATTTGGCTTGACAATTCCCGAAATTATGGAAGCTGTGGAAAAATTAGGTGCAGCCGGCTTACTCGACTCTTTGCAATTATTACACTTTCACATAGGTTCTCAAATCTCCGCTATCAATGTCATTAAAGATGCCATCCAAGAAGCCAGCCGTATTTACGTAGAGTTGGCAATGTTAGGGGCAGACATGAAATATTTAGACGTTGGTGGTGGTTTGGGTGTAGATTACGACGGCTCTCAAACCAACTTCTACACCTCAAAAAACTACAATATGCAGAACTATGCTAACGACATCGTGGCAGAGTTAAAAGATACCTGTGATGAAAAGCATATTCCCGTACCCACTTTAATTAGTGAAAGTGGCCGAGCCATTTCTTCCCACCAATCGGTATTAATCTTTGATGTTCTCAGCACCAGTGATGTCCCCCTTGATCCTCCTGCCCCCCACCAAGAAGGAGAATCCCCAATCATTAAATACCTCTGGGAAACTTACCAATCCATCAACAAAGAAAATTACCAAGAGTTTTATCACGATGCGGCTCAATTCAAAGAAGAAGCCATCAGTCGGTTCAATTTAGGCATTTTGCGCCTCAATGAACGAGCTAAAGCCGAGCGTCTTTACTGGGCTTGTTGTCAAAAAGTTTTAACAATTATCCGTCAGGAAGAATACGTACCTGATGAGTTGGAAGACCTAGAAAAAATCATGGCTTCCATTTACTATATCAATCTATCTGTGTTTCAATCAGCACCAGATTGTTGGGCTATAGATCAACTATTTCCCATCATGCCTATCCATCGTCTCGATGAAGAACCCACCCGCCGAGGAATTTTGGCAGACTTAACCTGTGATAGTGATGGGAAAATAGACCGCTTTATAGACTTGCGGGATGTCAAATCAGTATTAGAACTGCACAAATTTGAGCCAGGACAACCCTATTATCTAGGAATGTTCTTGAATGGAGCGTACCAGGAAATTATGGGTAATTTACATAATCTCTTTGGTGACACTAACGCCGTTCACATCAATTTAACCCCCAAAGGTTATCAAATTGAACACGTTGTCAAAGGCGATACCATGAGTGAGGTAGTTAGCTATGTACAGTATGATTCTGAAGACATGATAGAAAACATTCGCCAACGCTGTGAACGGGCTTTAGAAGAACAGCACATCACCCTGGCAGAATCTCAGCGACTACTACAAACCTACGAGCAAAGTTTACAAAGATATACTTACTTGAATAGTTAGGTTTGGTAATTGGTAGTTGGTGATTGGTAATAAGTTATTACCCATTACCCATTACCCATTAACTAAATTGAATTTGTTCCCAACAATTCAGCGATCGCTTTATGTTCTAAAGGCGTTTCTAAGGGTAGAGTTTGACGTGCATCCGTAATCAGCCAATCTAAAGCCGCAGCTTGGACATCAATAGCTGCTCCTGTCTTATCTACACAATAACGCCCAAACACCAGCTTATCTACCAAGCGAACTCCTGGTGCTAAACGGGACCATTCAAAAATCACACTGTTATCTACAGTAGCCCCACTACAGATCCAGCAATTAGGCCCAATCATCGCCGGTCCAATAATTTTTGCTCCATCTTCAATTTTGGTCATCCCCCCAATATAAACAGGGCCAGTAATATCAACTTTATCCCAGTTAACAGATACATTTAACCCAGTGAAAATACCAGGGGCAACCTCATGACCAGGGATTTGCACATTTTTGATTTCTCCTGAGAGAACACCCCGAATTGCCCGCCAATAATCGGGAACTTTACCAATATCTACCCATTCAAAATCCATAGGAATGGCGTAAAAAGGCGCGTTATCCGCTACCAGTTGGGGAAATAATTGGCTACCAATATCATATTCCACTCCAGAGGGTATATATTTAAACACTTCTGGCTCGAAAATATAAATACCTGTATTGATATTAGTGCTAAGAGCTTCTGCAACGGTTGGTTTTTCTTGGAAGGCTTGAATGCGGTTATCGTCGTCAGTAACCACTACACCGTAGCTAGAGACTTCTTCTCTGGGAACTGATTTAGTGATGATTGTTGCTATTGAACCTCTGGATTTATGCCACTTCACGGCTGCACTTAAATCTAAATCAATTAAAGCATCACCACACAACACTACAAAGGTATCATCAAAAAATGGTGAAAAGTCTTGAATCCGTCGCATACCACCAGCCGAACCAATGGCTTCACCCACAAGTTTACCATCATGATCAATTTTCCCTTCAAAGGAATAGGCAATCTGCACGCCAAAGCGTTGGCCATCACGGAAATAACTTTCGATTTCCTCAGCCAAATGGCTAACATTGACCATGATTTCAGTAAAGCCATGTTGACGTAATAACTCTAATAAAAATTCCATCACTGGCTTTTGCAGGATCGGAATCATGGGTTTAGGAATTGTATACGTTATGGGACGGATACGAGTACCCTTTCCTGCTGCAAGAATCATTGCTTTCATAGTTCAAAAATTTTTCCTTAAAAACAAGCCAGTTTACTTTTGAATTTAATTGGTAGGAGGGAAGAGGCAGAAGGCAAGAGGCAAGAGGATAATATACTGCTCCCCGGTTGGTGAGCGAAGTCGAACCACTGCCCCTGTGCTACCCTGGTCTCCAGTCCCCTAGGCAGGTAAGCGAATTTGAATTTCCTGGTAAAATTCTTGTTGAAATAGCTCAACTTTAGATTGGGCAGAGAGCAATAGTAACGCCCAAAATACGCTCACTAAAGTACCCTGTTTTGATTCGTGATGAGAGCCATCTTTCTCTGGTTTTTTGGTCTGTATCCACAAATCTATCAGTTGTTCGAGATTCCAACATTGTTCCTCTAAATTTTGGTCTTGGGTAGCACGATGTAACACCTGTTCTAGTTCTAACGCGACCTCCGTTAAATTTTCTTGGTGTGCTAACTCTAGGGCTTCCCGCATGGTTTGCACACTAGGCTGACGCTTTAGGGCCTTGGGTTTTTTGGCCGTTTGTACCAGTTTTAGCTGGGTGGCCATAATTTGCAACTGATCTATTAACTCTTGTAAAGTTACCCGGCGTTTTGGTGGAGGCATAGCTGCCGGACGACGGCGTAGGTGTTGTTCTAGTTGCAAACGAGGGGTGGGATACAATAATCCATTTTCAATGTCTAATAGTGTATCATCTACAACTTCCTCTTGAGTATTATATACTGTTGATAGTTGCATTAATGTGTTAGCTTTAAATAGCACGAGCATTGATGCTAATAGAAAAGCTTGTCCTGATTGAGATAAATCGCTTTCATAACCTCTAGTAGTTGCTTCTGGAGACATTAATTGTAAGTAATTATCAATTACCTCAATAACGCGCACGTCCCAAGGGTCAATCTCTCCTTGTTCTGCTTGGGAAATTAGTTGTGTAATGGTTTCTAATAATTCAGTTGCATTCATGGTGAGAAGTTTAGGAGTCAGGGAAGCAGGGGAGCAGGGGAGCAGAGGAGCAGGGGAGCAGGGGAGAAGAATTTTCCTCTTACCAATTACCCATTACCCATTACCAATGAGTAAAAATTTACCATATATCGTCCCGTCACCTCAACCCCAGGCGGAGGAAGTGTTTGCAGTTTATCAAACATCCCAGGAATTTTATCAGGAAGTTAATGTTCGGTTAGAATTTAAACAACATTGCGAGTGGTATCAGAAAACTGCAAGCCAAAACCGTCGAGACTTAGCGAAAATGCGGGGCGAACTGAATATTATGTCATGGTTTTGTCGCCGCTAATTGGTGATTTATATTGATACCTGCTAATTTAGGTAATGCAGGGTAGTTTTCACTTATCCTGTGGTTGTGATCGGAGTAATCGGAGTAGATATAATGACTGGATTTAGCCTGGGAAATAATGATGTCGTTTCTATAGACAGAAAAAAGAGTCCGTTAGGGTTTTCGACTTTTAAAGTTATAGAACTGACGGAAAATTTAGCTAACAGAATGGGACAGGAATTTGATAACGAAACCCTTGCAGCTTGGATTTTAGAGGGAATACCTTGTGAAGCAATGGAAACAACTGGGGGAGGATGGCAAAAAGGAAAAGTAAGAATTGCGTTAGAATTTATACCTGACGATGACGGAGAAAATCAACCCCAGAAGGCTTCCTTAATTCCATCACTGAAAAGAAATCCTCTTTTAGATGGTTTGCAAGCGGAACTATTAAACAACGAATAATTTGGATATAGAAATCACGCAGGATATAAAGACAAAGGGGATTTTTGTGTAGGGGTAATTCATGAATTATCCCTACTTTCGTGATGTTTTTTTCCGTCAGTCCTAGTTAAACAACTTCTATTTCAAAATCGCGTAAATGTGCTTTAAATTTTTTACTAAACTGGACTAAAAAAGGAAAGTTAGCACTTACAGGCCTGTCATGCCACTGAGTAACAATAGCCACTATTTCCCCTTCCGTTTCTTTGATGTCAAAAGCCTGACTGCGATGTTCAGGATGATGATAAACCACTACTGATTCTTTCACACGCACGCGATCGCCTACTTTCATAATATCTTATGTATCTAACTTTTGTTTTTCCTAAACCATCTCCACAGCTATTTTGACTGCAAAATCCAGCATGATTTAATGGCAAACCCAATTTTACAACACATTGCGCTATTAAGCTGTGGGAGAAACTTGTGTATTTTTGATGGTGACGGTTGACTGGTGACGGTTGACGGTTGACGGTTGACTGTTACTTCTGTGCACCCCTGCTCCCCCTGCTCCGATATCTACGGTGTACACACATCCTTACCCAGAGAGAGTTTCCAGCCCTGAAAGAAGGATTCAAACCTCTGTAGCCCACAAACTAAAGTAGAAATTCCGGGAGGTTTTTGAGAGCGATAGCCAGACCAACCACCAAGTCGAGCAA
>JBJTUF010000004.1:0-24399 GCA_046080565.1 Cuspidothrix sp.
CGTCGTAGTATTCGACAAAAGTCAAGACGAGCTGCGATGAATGATCAATACATGATTTCTGTGTTAGCAGCATCCATCGCAAACTATTCTCCTCTACTGTAATTCCCCTGTCAATAGGGCTTGAGATGCGCTAACCCTGCCAAGGTCTACAAGACTATTATACAAGTCATTGGACAAGGATGGGAATGGATAAGGAAGTCAATGAAAAGAAGGTGAAAATACTTTATATATTGGTAGAAAGAGGTGAAGCAATGTCTAGTGAAATGATTGCAGATATTCTGGATGAAGATGAATATGATGTGAAAGATGTGTTAGATGATTGGATTGAATATGTTACACCGAAGGTAAATGTAGAGGAAGAAAAAACTTACTATAGTATTTATCATCGCAGTTTTTTGGAATTTCTTAAAGGACAGGATAAATTAGGTAAAGGAAGGAAACTGTTTAGAGAAGTTAATAAGAGTATGGCTAATTATATGTTGAATCAGATGAACTTATAATCAAAATCCCTGTAGGGTGCGTTAATTATAGCGTAACGCACCATGATTATTGTCAGAATCAGGATATCCAGGATTAAAGGATGTACAGGATGAAATTACTCCTTCCTTACTTCAAAGATTACTCATATTTTATTTTATCTCTGTGTTCTCTGTGCCTCTGTGGTTCGTTAAAAAATAGGATAGCTATAGCAAATTAAGTTAAATATCTAAAGGAGATAACATAAATATATGGGAAATCTTGCCACTAAATTAGCAGCAAAACCAGCAGAATTTCAAAGTTTATTTTTAGGACAATTTCCTGCACAACAATTAAAAGCAGGAAATACAGAAAAATATTATCAAACTCTCATAGATTTTGACTTTATTTTTCTAAAAACTAATCATAACAAATTTGGAGTAGAAGCCCTAATTAGGGATTATCTTCTAATTGAAGATGTTGAAATATTGGAGAATTTAGAAGATGATGAGAAACTAGACAGTGAACAAATAAAAATCCTGAAATTAATTCAACAAACCTTAGAATTATCATTCCATGTTGTAAATCAAGACCGACATCAATTAGTAAGTCAATTATGGGGAAGATTACAGAGTTTTCAAAATTCAGATATTCAGAAAATATTAGCAGATGCCGCAGCAAGTAAAAGTGAAAATCCCCGCTTGCGTCCCATTACAGCTAGTTTAACTACTCCTGGAGGAAGTTTACTACGTACTTTAACTGGTCATAATGGCTCGGTAAATGCAGTAGGAATTACCCCAGATGGCAAAAAAGCCATTTCTGCTTCTGATGACAGAACCCTGAAGGTGTGGGATTTGCACACGGGAAAGGAACTCTCTACTCTCACTGGTCATAACTCCTCTGTATTGTCAGTAGCAATCACCCCCAATGGCAAAAAAGCTGTTTCTGCTTCACATGACGAAACCCTAAAGGTTTGGGATTTGGAAACAGGAAAGGAACTGTCTACCCTCACTGGTCATAAAAACTGGGTAGAAGCAGTAGCAATCACCCCCGATGGTAAAAAAGCCGTTTCTGCTTCATGGGACAACACCCTGAAGGTGTGGGATTTGCAAACAGTAAAGGAACTTTCTACCCTTACTGGTCATAACTTCTCTATAAATGCAGTAGCGATCGCCCCCGATGGCAAAAAAGCCGTTTCTGCTTCACCTGACCAAACCCTAAAGGTGTGGGATTTGCAGACAGGAAAGGAACTCTCTACCCTGACTGGCCATAATGACTATGTACGAGCAGTAGCAATCACCCCCGATGGCAAAAAAACTGTTTCTACTTTACATGACGAAACTCTGAAGGTGTGGGATTTGCACACAGTAAAGGAACTCTCTACCCTGTCTGGTCATAACTCCTATGTATGGTCAGTAGCGATCGCCCCCGATGGCAAAAAAGCCGTTTCTGCTTCACATGACGAAACTCTGAAGGTGTGGGATTTGGAAACAGGAAAGGAACTCTCTACCCTGACTGGTCATAATGACTATGTACGAGCAGTAGCAATCACCCCCAATGGCAAAAAAACTGTTTCTGCTTCATCTGATCAAACCCTGAAAGTGTGGGATTTGCAGACAGGAAAGGAACTCTCTAATTTTATTGGTGATAGTTCTATAAATTGCTGTGCAATTGCCCCAGATGGTTTAACAATTGTCGCAGGAGAACAATCAGGTCGTGTTCATTTTCTGCGGTTGGAGGGAGGGAATATACAATGAGCAAATCTTATTTTATTTATCTTGATGTTTGTTGTTTAAATCGCCATTTTGATGATTGAAATTATGATAGAAATCGTTTAGAAAGTGAAGCAGTTAGAAAATCCTGTAACTTGGTTAATGAATAGTTTTCTATTAACTGGAGATGATGAAAATAACACTGATTGAATTACGCAAAAAAGGTTATCAAGCCTTAGTTAAAGAATTAGGACAAATTGACATAATCCGCTTTTTACAAGAAATGGGTTGGGGTTTGTGGTGATTATACAAAAGAACGCCAAAAGTCTCTAAAAAATGTAACAAGAGCAGAATTCTGGCAAGATATTGAAGAAATTAGAAAGGAGAAAATTTGATTTTTTCATATATTTCTTAAAGAATTCGGGGATCTAAATCAGGAGGTGTCATAAAATGGGAAATCTTGCCAATAAATTAACCGCTAAATCACCAGAATTTAAAAATATGTTTTTAGGTCAATTTCCTGAACAACAATTAAAAGCTGGAAACTCAGAAAAATATTATCAAACCCTCACAGACTTTGATTTTATTTCTCTCAAAATTCAATCTCCTAACTTTGGAGTTGAAGCATTAATTAAAGATTATGATTTAATGGCTAATCCAGAAATATTAGAAAATTTAGAAGATGAGGAAAAATTAGAAAATGAAAAAATTAAAACTCTGAAATTAATTCAAAATGCCTTACAATTATCAGCCCATGTTTTGAGTCAAGATACAAATCAATTAGTCAGTCAATTATGGGGCAGATTACAAAGTTTTCAAAATTCAGATATTCAGAAACTATTACAAGATGCAGAACAAAGTAAAAGTGAAATTCCCCGATTTCGTCCCATTACAGCCAGCTTAACTACTCCTAACGGAAAATTATTGCGTACCCTCACAGGTCATGATAACGCAGTTAGAGCAGTAGTAATTACACCAGATGGTAAAAAAGCTGTTTCCGCATCTGATGATCATACTTTGAAAATATGGGATTTGGACACAGGAACGGAAATTTTAACTCTCACTGGTCATTATAGTTATGTGAATGCAGTAGCAATTACCCCAGATGGGAACAAAGTCGTTTCCGCTTCAGATGACAATACTTTGAAACTATGGGATTTAGAGACGGGTAAAGAAACTTTCACTCTCACTGGTCATTACAGTTGCGTCAATGCTGTAGCGATCGCACCAGATGGGAAAACTGCTGTTTCCGGTTCTGATGACCACACCTTGAAATTCTGGGACTTGGAAACTAGTTTAGAAATTTTTACTCTCACTGGTCATGAAAACTGGGTAAATGCAGTAGCGATCGCACCAGATAGTCAAAAAGCGATTTCTAGCTCTGATGATAAGACTTTAAAACTGTGGAATTTAGAAACAGGAAAGGAAATTTCTACTTTTACGGGTGACTCATCAATCATAAGTTGTGCAGTGTCCCCAGATGGGTTTACAGTTGCAGCAGGAGAACAGTCAGGTCGAGTTCATTTTTTACAGTTGGAATTGCCCAATATGCTGAAGGAGATGAAATAAATGGGGGAACTTGCTACAAAATTAGCCTCAAAATCAGCAGAATTCCAAAGTTTGTTTTTGGGACAATTTTGTGAGCAACAATTAAAAGCGGGTAACTCGGAAAAATATTATCAAACTCTGACAGATTTTGATTTTATTGCTTTGAAAATTAATCACCCTCGATTTGGAGTAGCAGCCCTAATTACAGATTATTATTTAATTCAGAATTTAGAAATATTAAAAAAATTAAATATACATGAAAGATTAGAAACTGAACAAATGAAAACCCTGAAATTAATTCGACGTACTTTAGAATTATCAGCCCATGTTTTGGAGGATGATAAAACTCAATTAGTAGGTCAATTATGGGGAAGATTACAGAGTTTTACACAGCCAGAAATTCAAAAAATATTGGCAGATGCAGCACAAATTCAAAGTGAAATTCCGCGATTTCGCCCGATTACAGCCAGCTTAACCAATCCGGGAGGAAATTTATTACGTACCTTGACAGGTCATACCAGCCGACTAGAAGCGGTATTGATTACAGAGGTCAAAATAGCAGTTTCTGCTTCTGCTGACAAGACTATAAAAGTGTGGAATTTCCGATCAGGAAAAGAAATATTTACCCTCACAGGTCATGAAGATGCAGTAAGAGCGATCGCTATTACAAAGGATAATCAAAAACTTGTTTCTGCTGCCGATGATAAAACTTTAAAAGTGTGGAATTTACAGACAAGAACGGAAATATTTACTCTCACTGGTCATCAAGATATGGTCAGAGCAGTAGCTATTACAACAGAAGATTATAAAGCTGTTTCTGGTTCTTTCGATAAAACGCTGAAAATTTGGGATTTGCAAACAGGAAAGGAAATATTTACTCTCACTGGTCATCAAGGAGCGATAAGAACAGTAGCAATTACACCAGATGGTAAAAAAATTATTTCTGGTTCAGAAGACAAAACCCTAAAACTATGGGATTTGCAAACAGGAACAGAAATATTTACTCTCACTGGACATACAGGAACAATCAGAACAATAGCAATTACACCAAATAGCAAAATAGCACTTTCGGGTTCAGAGGACAGCACCATAAAACTATGGGATTTAGAAACAGCAACAGAAATATTTACTCTTAGAGGTCATAACGGGCCAATCAGAACAGTAGCAATAACCAGTGATGGGAAAAAAGTATTTTCTGGTTCTAGAGACAAGACCATAAAATTATGGGATTTAGAAATAGGAAAAGAAATATTTACTCTCACAGGTCACAATGGACCAGTCAGAACAATCGCAATCACAACTAATGGGAAAAAAATTCTTTCTGGTTCAGCAGACACCACTCTGAAACTGTGGGATTTAGATATAGGAACGGCCATCTCTAATTATACAGGTCATAATGATTGGGTAAGAGCAGTAGCAATTACCCCAAATGGTAAAAAAGCTGTTTCTGGGTCAGGTGACAACACCCTAAAAATTTGGGATTTAGAGACTGGAACGGAAATTTTTACTCTCATTGGTCATAAAAATTCAGTCAGAGCAGTGACAATCTCCCCAGATAGCAAAATAGTCCTTTCCGGTTCTGATGACAACACTCTAAAATTCTGGAATTTAGAAACAAGTGAAGAAATATTTACCCTAACTGGTCACCATCATCCAGTTAGAGCAGTAGCAATTACTCCTGATAGTAAAAAAGCCGTATCTGCTTCTGAGGACAATACTCTAAAACTCTGGGATTTAGAAACAAGAAAAGAAATTTTTACCTTTATTGGTCATAAACACTGGGTAGGTGCAATAGCAATTACATCAGATGGTAAAAAAGTCGTTTCTGCTTCTCGTGACAAGACTATAAAACTGTGGGATTTAGAAACAGGAAAGGAAATTTATACCCTCACAGGTCATAAAGATTGGGTAGGTGCAATAGCAATTACACCAGATGGTAAAAAAGTCGTTTCTGGTTCTAGTGACAAAACTTTGAAAATATGGCATTTAGAAACAGGAAAGGAAATCTCTACTCTGACTTGCCATACATTTTGGGTAGCTACAGTATCCATTGCCCCTAATGGTAAAACAGTCATTTCTGGTTCTTATGACAATACACTAAAACTGTGGAATTTAGAGACAGAAACACTAATCTCTACTTTTACTGGTGACACATCTATCGTGTGTTGTGCAATTTCCCCAGATGGGTTAACAGTTGTCGCAGGAGAACAATCAGGAAGGGTTCATTTTCTGAGATTAGAAGGGGGTTTAAAAAATGAATAATATCACCCACAATACCATTAATATCCCAAGATATCCGCCAGAGTTTCAGCAAATAATTACCGCCAAAAATCATAACTTTGTTGGTCGTGAATTTGTCTTTGGGGCTATTAACAAATTTCTTCATCAATATGATCGGGGGTATTTTACTATTATTGGTGATCCTGGTATTGGTAAAAGTGCCATTATTGCCCATTATGTCAGTCAAAATCCGGGAACTGTTTATTATAATGTGGAAATTGCAGGTAAAAATCATGCTGAGGAATTTCTAACAAATATTTCTACTCAATTAATAGAAATTGCCCAACATCAAGGTATTAAAAATATAGTTAATAATTTAACAGATTCTAGTACAGAGAACAGTGGTTTTTTATCTTTACTACTGCAACAAATCAGTGATAAATTACATCCAGAACAACGGTTAATTATTACTATTGATGCTTGTGATAGAATTGATATTAATAATCAACCACGCGGATCAAATTTATTCTATTTACCCCGTTATTTGCCAGAAAAAGTTTACTTTATCCTTACTCGTCGTCCTTTTTTAGCAGATAAATCAGGTTTATTAATGGAAACTCCGTCTCAATATTTAGATTTAGCAAATTACCATCAAGAAAATCATGCTGATATTCAGAAATATATTAATTATTTAAATTCGGAAAATATTGATCATCAATTAGCACAAATTATTCATAATAATGAAAGTAATTTTATGTATGTTAGTGCAATTTTCAGGCACAGTCATCAAAATATCTATCCTGAAAATTTACAGCTTTATTATCAAACTCATTTAGATAAAATGATTTTAACAACCAGTAACCAGCAAACAATGGCTGTCCAGGTCTTAAATATCTTAGTTCAAGAAGAGTTAATTTCACTAGAAACTTTAGCAGAAAGGTTAGATGAAGATGAATATGATATTAAGGTTATTTTAGATAATTGGCGAGAGTTTTTACATTTAGAATTACAACAAGATATTAATTACAGTTTTTATCATCCTCATTTTTGTGCTTGGCTAAAACAAAAAATATCTTGACTATTTCTTGTCACCGTAATTGACATTTATAAGAGACGTTCCACCGGAACGTCTCTACCATCAATTGTATCAAAACTCTAATTTACTCTCCCAAATTAATGGCAGGATTTCTACTAAAAAATCCTCTTGGCATTAACTTAAAACCTAAACGATGAGTTGGCATTACAGGCCAATCTTCTGGACGGGGAATATGAGTTATACCCATGGTGTACCATACTACTAAATCTTCATTATTCACAGATTCATTATCAGCAATATATTTTGGTAAACCTTCTGCTAATTGTGTTTGATTTGGATAATCTCCACCTGCATACATTTCGCTGGGTTTATATTTTGTTACCCAAAAATGATGACTAGCAAAACCAGCTTTTTTCCTAATATTTGCACCTTCGACTGCATATAAATTTGTATTTCCTCCCGGTGTTAACATATATGTAGGAGAAACACCTAAATGATTTTGTTTATCTCCACTACCAATCATCCATTCTCGACTGTGTTTAATATCCAAATCACGCACAGCAGTTTTTTCTGTTTTTAGTGGTGTATCTTCTACGGTGATGGCATTACCTAATGGATTTTTATTACCTATAGGCAAAGCTCCTACATTCATTTCCATGACAGAATTAGCTTGTCCATCTACATCTAAATCTAGGCGATAATTGAAAAAATGCTGATGATTGACACCAAAGATATTTTTAGCTAATAATCTGCCAAAAGACTTATTTTCAGTTTGTTTTGTGTTAGCTGTTCCTTGGGGTAAGTCAATACCTGTTAACTCATTTTCTACTTCTAAAGTACCATCTTGACGAAATATCCAATTAATACTGTAATCATAATTGTCAACGGTGGCAATCATTTTCATGACTAATTCACGATTAAGGCGAAGGTAATTTTTTTGGGTTTTATAATCAAAATGTTTCCAGAGAATGCCATTATCTCTTTCATAAATACCAATTAATCCTGGTATGTTAAAAGCCTCGCCTTCCACATTGGCAAAAACTGTATTTAGTAATACGCCATTTTCAGGAATTTCTTTACCTAATTCTAGTTTATTGGCTAATAGCCCTAGATTATATTCTCCCACATCAAAGGCATTACGAAAAGACCAATTGGGATTAGGATCACCATAGGGAACTGCCATTTCTGAAAGACTGCCACGATATAAAACTGATCTATATTTTTCACCATCGTTAAATTTAACTAAATATAAAACCAGTCCTTCACGGGGGTGCATTAAATAATGAAATTTCCAACCTTGCCAGGTAATTTCATTATCTTGAATTTGAAAGGTTGTCCCCTGTGGTTGAGTAATATTTAATGGTTTTGGTGCTGGTATTAAGTGATCAAAAGCATTAACATCATAATCCCAATTTTCCGAGGAAATAGGAATTTTCCCATTATCAATAAAACTATCAACTTCACCTGTATTTAAGTTGACTGTAACTAATATTCCTTCGATGGGACGGGCGTAAAAATTCCAATTTTTGCCTCGATAATAAGATAATGCCCGACAAATACGATTACCAGATTTAGCTTCATTATTATTGAGAATTGCTGCGCCCCAACAACTAATTTCTACATTTTTAAAGTCTTTAATTCCCCTTTTTTCTAGTGCTTTTTGCCAACGTGAATCTGATTTCACTACTTCGTTAGCTATTGCATAATCTGGATATAAAATAGCAGGTTGTACGTGAGGTATTTCTTGCCAGTAAGTGAGGTTTTTACTGTTTAAATTAACTGTGGCGACAAAGGTTTTATTCTGTTCCCGTTCATAAATTTGCAAAAAAACTTGACGAGAAAATGTTTGTCCAGGTGTAAAATTTAATACTTCTTTTTTGTCCGGTTCTTGCAAGGCAATGATGGGAAATATTGCGCTATCACTGAGATTTTTCTGATCTTGAACTATGCTAACTGCGGTATTAATTTCTGTTGTTGTTAAGGGGTTGAGAGGATGATTAATTATACTTTCCTGGGCTAAAACAATGGGGGGAACTGCCAAGAAGGTACTAAGACAAATAAAAATGGTAATAGTTAATTGATAGATAAGATTGAGTATCTTAATCATGTTTCACAATTCTTGAAAAATTACCTTTATTAATTCCTCTAATCAATATCAAAAACAGTAAAATTACGAGATTATTACAGGAATAATATTATATTTATGACTTATGTAAAAATCTTCTGAAACTCTTATTCTTCTGTGTTTTGGTGGGTTATCTGCGGTTGGATATTCCGTTATCCGTGGGTAAGTCCTAATATTCTTAAACGGAGGTAGAGGGGAAACATTCGGACATAAAATTAATGATTTTAAGAATAGATTATTATCCGAATGCTTCGCCCTTATAAATAACGAAAAATTAACCAAGAATAGATTATCGGCTGAATGCTTCGCCCTTACAATTATACAGAAACTAAGCGCCGCAGAGATTCAGCACGTCGTTTTGCTACGGCGTTATTGGGTGCAATTTTCAGTGTGCTTTCGTACATTTCTAAGGCTTGAGCATTTAGTTTTTTCTTCTCGTAAGCGTGGCCAAGATTATTTAGGGCTGATATATAATCTGGTTTAAGTTTGATAGCTTCTTTGTATTGACGAATTGCTAAATCATATTGTTCTTGAGCAAAGTAAACATATCCTAAACCGTTGTAAATAGGATATGTAGCTTCTTCTCCTTCTTCTTCGGCGGCTTTGAGTGCTTTTTGAAATAGGGGTATAGCCTGACTAAATACTTTTTTTTCTGAATAGATACTGGCTAATTCATAATATTCTTGTGTTGTTCCTTTTTCTTTGGTTAATTTGTTTTTTAATTTGTTCAGAGAACTTTCTAGTTTACGGGTTTTCCATACTTGACTAAAAACACTTACACCTGCGAATGCAAGTAAAACGACAAAAATTGACAGATAAATGATGACTAAATTGCTATCCATTGTCTACAAATACAAAATATTAAAGAAGGAGTTCAGAATACAGGAGTATAGTAGTTCCAGAATATTTTTTATCAGGAGACTTAAACTATTGTGAGTAATTCTCATAGTTAACCATACTTTTTGTATTCTGATGAGAATGCCTTACTTATTATCAGTGATTACGTTATGTATTTTTCACTAATTACTGCAATCCCCAATATTCTAGCCGTTGTTTTAGCCAACCTGTAGCTGTATATCGAGCGATCGCTTCATTTACTTTACGTCTTAATTCATCATACTGTAATCCTTTGGGCATGACTACAGATAATGGTGCGGCTGATAATTTAATTGGTAGAATGCGATATTGAGGATATGCTTGCACCCAACCACTCAGAACGCTAACATCGGCAGCAAAGGCATCTACTTGATTATTTTCGATTTTTTCTCGCCCTTGTTCATAGGAATTTACACTGACTAATTGAGCGGATGGTGTAAAATATTTTAAGTAGGAAATGTTGCTGGAGTTGTTGAGAACAGCTATTTTACTCTTTCCTATATCTTTTAATCCCTGAATTGAGGGATTTTTTGTAACTATTGCTGCACCATCATAATAGTAAGGAATACTCAAGCTAACAATGCGAGAGCGAGATTCTGTGGCTGTAACTGAGGCGATCGCTAAATCAACTTGCTGATTATAGACTACAGGTAAGCGATCGCTATTAGCGACAGGTTGCAATTTCACAGCCTCAGCTTTCCCTAACAAATCACTAGCTAACTGCTTGGCTAAATCAATTTCTAACCCTTGTAAATTGCCCTGAGCATCTCTAAAAGCTAAAGGACGTAAGTTATCCTTAACAGCCATATTCAAGTAGCCCCGTTGCTGAATTTCTGCCATAGTCCCAGCAGATGCAGCCAAGTTTGTTCCTAAAATAGATAACCAAAAAATTGCAGTTAAGGTAGCGGATAATACCAGATGTAACTTATTCATAATCGCCCTGGGTTTGACTCCAATTAAAAATGCCAAAAAATTCTTGATTTTTAATTTTTAATGCTCCGAAGCGGCCATCTGTTACATCCGTTATCCATCCGTTGCCACCTTTATTTAACTGAGTTGGCAAGTTCGGCAATTTTAGCGAAGCTGGCAGGATCAAGAATTGCTAATTGTGCCAACATTTTGCGGTTTAGCTCCACATTAGCCTTTTTCAAGTTACCGATCAATCTGCTGTAGCTTAAACCATGTTGTCTAGAAGCAGCATTGATCCGTGCGATCCATAAACGACGGAAATCACGCTTTTTCTTTTTGCGATCGCGGTAAGCACTGCGAAGAGCTTTCATTACCTGCTGGTTAGCAGTTCTAAACAAAGTTGAATGAGAACCACGGAAACCTTTAGCTAATTTGAGAATTTTATTGCGGCGTTTACGAGCTACATTACCGCGTTTTACCCGAGTCATATCTTATTCTACCTGTGATCTTTTACAAATATGGAAGCATCAAGCGGACATTTTCTTCGTCCCGTTCATGAACAACAGCCATTTTTGACATATTGTTCTTTTTACTAGAGGATTTATGCTCTAACAAATGGTTTTTGAATGGTTTACGGCGGACGATTTTACCGCTACCGGTGGCGCGGAATCTTTTCGCCGCAGCCTTACGAGTCTTTAATTTAGGCATGATATGGCTTTAATTCAACACAATCTACAATTATATACCAGAAAAGACAATTTGTATGCTCCATTGGCAAGATCAGCCATAATTCCCCAGATATGCTAGGAGGCAGGAGGCTTCAGGGTAGCACTTCGACTTCGCTCAGTAACCAGATGCAGGAGGAAAAGCCTTGTTATATATGTGTTTTAAGGATTCACAATATCTTAATTATCCTGGCTAGAGCTATATTTTAATTCAAGATTTGGCAAAGCGAAAACCTATTGTACACTTTTGTTATGTTTATAAATCAATGAGCATTAACAATTGCTTACGAACAATTAATTACACATTTGGGAAAACAGGAGAAATATCTCTATATGTTGTCTGTCACCTGGGATACACTGAGCTTATCCAAGTGTCACCTTTCCTTGATGTGAAATTTATTTTTCATAACTACTTATCTAAAGCCCACTATTAATAACACTATAGTCAGCCTGACAGTGATAGCGTGATAACTCTGTCCAGTTGAGTACAGCTTCCAATAAATCCTGATAACCGAGAGTATTGGGGTGCAGTCCGTCCCTAGTCATGCGATCGCTTCTCCAAGATTGACTACGTTGCATCCATTGATCAAAAATGTCTAAATAAGGAATTTGTCTTTGTTCACAAGCTTGTCTTGTTGCTTCTTTGTAGCGGTATTGGTCAGCATGATTGTAGAATAGACAATCAAGGAAAGGCATTTTAGCCTCATCTACAGGAACCATCCCCACAAACAAAACCGGACAAAGTTGTTGTGCTTGATCTAGTAATGTAGCTATTTGTGATTCAAACTGACTAAAATCCGTGTAATTTCTGCCCGTTGTACTTCTTAATTGAGGTGTATCGTTCACACCGACAGATAAAATAATCAAGTCAGGAACACGATTGCGGATTTCTCCCCGGTGACGAAATTCTACTTCTAATCGTTGGGAAACTTGCTGCGTGCGATCGCCCCTAACGCCCAAATTATACAGCACATGACCCACACTATCCGGCAACATCCACCACCGTCGCAACTGTTCCACCCAACCCCCCTTATCCGGGTCGCCGTATCCATATACTAAGCTATCTCCCAAGGCGACAATCTTTAAAGGCTGACAGAGTTTTGGTGATACAGATAATTGCATGGAGGTAGAAGTCTGAAAACTTGGCATTTTAAACAGCAATGTAATGGATGTTTGGAAAATATTCTATATATTTTCAGACTATTATATGGTATATTTAGGATCTTTTGACGGAATAATACCCGATTTATTGATTCAAGATTGAAAATTAAAACAGTTTTAGTATTCTAAATTTGACATCCTTGATCTGCAATCTGTTGCAATTCTCTCAGCATCAACAGATATAATTTAATCTGAATCAATAAATTTCCATAATTTATTTTCATTATCATTTTACAAAAAACAAAATCAGAACAGGCACTACTTTTGATAAAATCCGTCAAAGATATGGAATGTTAGTCAAGTTTATTAAAATACAATCAAGTTAGCATGAATCGCAATTTCCCTCAGTTAGTTTCTCAAAAATTACTAAAACAGCTATTTTTGCCTTTGTTTTTAATTTCCTTATTGTTAGTTTTTTGGGGAAATAGCCTCACACCTGTTAACGCCCAAACCCCACGGCAAGAAATTCGCGGAGTCTGGATGACAAATAATGATCTCAACATTCTTAGAGATAAAACAAAAGTTCAACAAGCTGTTACCAAACTACAAAAACTCAATTTTAACACTATCTATCCTGTAATTTGGAATTCTGGATATGTCATGTATCCTAGTAACGTCGCCAAGAGATTAGAAATTCAGCCCTTTGTCTTTCAAGGCCTAGGTGGCCATGATATTTTAGAGAATTTAATTGAACAAGCACACGATCAAAATTTACTTGTCATTCCTTGGTTTGAATTTGGATTTATGGCACCTCCTACTTCAGAATTAGCCATAAACAAACCAGAATGGTTTACCCGCAAACAAGATGGTACTCAAACATCCATTAGCGCTGCTGGTGAAGTTAAATGGTTAAATCCCTTTCATCCTGAAGTACAACAATTTATTATTGATTTACTCGTAGAACTGACGAATAAATATGAACTTGATGGCATTCAATTTGATGACCATACCAGTTTACCCCATGAATTTGGTTACGATAAATATACAGTTGACTTGTATAAAAAAGAAACTAAGAAAGATCCCCCCAGAAATCATCAAGATCCAGCATGGGTAAATTGGCGGGCAAATAAAATTACAGAATTCATGGTCAGACTTAACCAAACAATTAAACAAATAAAACCCAAATTAATTTTCTCAGTTTCTCCTAACTACTATGATTTTTCTTACAAATTTCAACTGCAAGATTGGTTGAACTGGGTAAGACTAAATATAGTAGATGAATTAATTGTTCAAGTTTATCGAGACAATTTAGACAATTTTACCGCCAAACTTACCCGTCCAGAAATGGAAGAAGTTAAACAAATAATTCCTACAGGTATTGGCATTATGGCAGGTTTAAGAACTAAACCTGTTTCCATCCAACAAATTCAAACTCAAGTTCGTGCAGCCCGAGAAAGGGATCTAGGCGTGGCTTTTTTCTACTATGAAAGCCTGTGGAATTTTGCCCCAGAACCATTACAAGAAAGGTTATCCGGGTTTCAAAATTTATTCCCTTATCCCGCATTAAGAACAGCATTACAATAGACAAATGTAGGGGTAATTCATAAATTATCCCTACAGTAGTTTCAGATCAAAAATACAAATTATGAATAGTGAATTACCATTACATGATAAAGCCAACTGTGAGGTAGAAACTACTCTCAAAATCATTGGTGGCAGATGGAAAGTATTAATAATTAGAGAATTAATGACTGGAGTAAAACGGTTTGGAGAACTACAACGTTCTTTAAATGGAATTACCCAAAAAATGCTAACCCAGCAACTGCGAGAAATGGAAGCAGATGGCATCATCCATCGAGAAATTTATCCACAAATTCCCCCTAAAGTAGAATATTCACTCACACCTTTAGGGGAAAGTTTAAGACCTATTCTTTATGCCATGCACGAATGGGCAATTAAAGCCAGAATTAAGGAATTACGGAGTTAAAAATCAGAATATTTGCAGAACTGCTAGAGGATACAATAGTCAGTATAGACCTATTAGAAAAAGACCTAGCCATTAGATTCTAAATAATCTATTGCTGCTGCTAATTTATCAGGATAACCTTCAGCAAATCTTTCAAACCATAATCCTTCTGATGATAACGGATCTAATTTAGCTAACCATTTTTTCGCAGGTTTTTCTAAGGCTTTTCTTTGTTCAACTTTAATTTTTTCTTGGCGAATTTTCTCCTGTGCTAATTCTTCTTGTTTCAGTCGTTGTTCGACAGCTTCTTGTTCAGCTATATCAGCTTTAACATCTGCTAATAAATTATCCATGAACACATCTGATTTATTATCAGATGAATGTATCAATTGAATCGGCGGTAAATGATAATATGATGTGGGCTGATATTGAATATCGGGAATTTTATTTTCTGCAACTTCTGCTTGTACTTCTGATAACAAATTATCCATTAATACATCTGCTTTTGTTATCGGCAAATCTAAGTTAACAGGAGTTAAATTATTAGCTGCGGCTGGTTTTTTTTCCTCTGTATATTCAGTTTTAATTTCAGCTAATAGCTTATCAATGGAATCCATATTTGTAATTCCTTGGTATTGCTAGTCATTAATGGCATTCAAGAGAACTTCTGTTAAACTCATATCCTCCATATCATCCATTGTAATCGTGTCACAAATATCGAATTTAGCACCTGCACTTTGCAGTTCATCATCCAAAATTTTCAAGAAGCGGGTAGCCTGAGAATCATTACCAACTTGAATAAAAGAAATAGCTAATTCCTCATCTCTATCTAGACGACGAGAGGCTTCAATAATTACCTTCATTACAGCTTTACGATCATCTGGTTCACCATCAGTAACTACTAAAATTGTTTCCCCATTGGGTTTAGCTGTACCAGAGACTTTACGCTGCAAATAATCATCAATAGCGTGTTTTAAAACATTAGCTAAATCTGTACTTCCCGATGGATCATTTTCCATGAAAATTTGGGAAACTTTAGCAGATGTGACATTATCATAACGTTTGAATCTACCAGAAAACAAATAAATAGTAATGCCATCAGGATCAAACTGTTCACATTTACTTGCTAAGGCTAAAGTTGATTCTTGTGCTGTGAACCATCTAGTTCGACCACCTTTTTGATCTGGGGTAGCCATGCTACCGCTTTTATCAATAATTAAGGTGTAATCACGGTTTTCTAGCATGACTAAAACTCTCCAGATTTTAGTAATTTTCCTTAATTAATCAGTGATGGCATTCATCAAAACATCTGCCAAACTCATATCTTCTAAATCATCTAAAGTAATGGTATCGCAAATATCGAATTTAGCCCCAACACCTTGTAATTGATCATCTAAGGCTTTGAGAAATTTGGTGGCTTGAGGATCATTCCCAACTTGAATCATTGAAATTCCTAATTCTTCATCTTTTTCCATCTGTTGGGTAGCACGAATGATAATCTCAAATACTGCTTTGCGATCATCGGGTTCACCATCAGTAATAACTAAAATTGTTTCCCCGTTCGGTTTGGTTTTCCCTGCGGCTTTGCGCTGAAAATAATTATTAATGGCATCTTGTAATACACTACCTAAATTAGTTGTGCCGGCTGGATCATTTTCCTGAAATATTTGGACTACTTTAGCAGATGTGACATCATCGTAACGTTTAAATTTACCAGAAAAAACATAAACTGTAATCCCATCAGGATCAAATTGTTCGCATTTTCTTGCTAAAGCAATGGTAGATTCTTGGGCTATATCCCATCTGCTTCTTCCACCAGCTTGGTCGGGGGTGGACATACTGCCACTTTTGTCAATAATTAAAGTATAGTCACGATCAGTCATCATAATCTTCCTTTTGTGATTTTTCTATCTCTAGTGTAACCATTAAGTACAGATACGGCATCATAAATTAATAATTCTAGTCATTGGTTATAATTAAGTATATTTAAAGTTACTTGGTAAGGATAATTATGTATCAAACTGATCCACCTCTTTCTGCTAAAGACTCCCTACCGACGATGTATGATCTGCCTAGTGAATACCCGGAGGATGCTGGTTTGCCTGATGAATTTCATATTTTTCAACCACGATTATTAAGAGATACTTTTTTACCCCCTAATTATCCTGTGGATGAGGTATTAGTAGCCACAGATTTAAACCTTTATTATGATGTTCACTATCCTTTATGGTATAAACGTCCAGATTGGTTTGCTGTTGTAGGTGGTTCTCGTTTTTATGAACAACGAGATTTGCGTTTAAGTTATGTGATGTGGCAAGAAGGAATTGCCCCTTTTGTCATGGTAGAATTGTTGTCTCCTGGAACAGAAAAAGAGGATTTAGGACAAACTTTAAGGGAGGTTAATCAACCGCCAACAAAATGGGAAGTTTATGAAAGAATTATCAGAGTTCCCTATTATGTTGTGTTTGATCGTTACACAGATAAATTACAATGTTTTCATTTGGTAGCCAATAGCTATCAATCCCTAGATGTTAGTGATGGTAAGATTTGGATGCCAGGAATACAGCTAGGTTTGGGACTTTGGCAAGGCAGTTATGAAGGAGTGGAACGTTTATGGTTACGTTGGTATGACCATTCTGGTAACTGGATTTCTACACCTTCAGAACAACTAGAAAAGGAGAAAAGACGGGCTGATAAATTAGCAGCAAAATTACAAGAATTGGGAATTAATCCCGATGATTTGTAAATCATAATTTGAACCCTGGGATTTAGCAATGCTAAACCCTGACTTAGTAGAAATTAAACAGCGTTTAAAATCTCATCATCTACAGAAAAATCTATTTCTTTTTTATCTGCACCAGTGGCTAAATAATCATTTTGCCAAGAATCTTGTAATCCAGAAATTAAATCATATTTAGGTTGCCAATTTAATTCTCTTTGTGCTTTATTTACCGATGCAAAAAAGTGCTGTACCCGCATGGGGAAAGATTTACGTTTACCGAAATCAAACTTTTTGGGGTCATAATGGACAATTTTAACATCATCAACAGATTTACCAGCAGCTACAGCACAAGCACGGGCTAAACCATCAAAAGTAACATAGCGATCGCCCGAAATATTATAAATCTGTCCAACGGCTTGATCATTGCCAACTACCTGAATCATCGCTTGAGCTAAATCGTGAACATGGCCTATCTGGGTAATGTGCATACCATTTCCAGGAATAGGAATCGGGCGATCGCGCACAATTCGATCAAAAAACCAACTTTCCAAAGGATTATAATTTTGGGGCCCGTAGATATAAGTAGGACGAATAGAAGTAAAGGGAATTCCTAACTGCTTCAGGTAAGCTTCCGTTTCGTGTTTACCCTTGTGACGACTCTTAGGATCAACCGCATCCCCTTCAATATGGGGCATTTGGTCAGATTTGAGGTACACACCGGCAGAACTCATATACACAAAGTGTTTCACCCGTCCTTGGAAAATTTCCGCCAGAGGTTGAGTATCAGTGAGTTCCCGACCATTATTATCAAAAATGACATCAAAACTTTCTTGTGCTAACTTTTCCTTCAGTTGTGTTGCGTCAGTGCGATCGCCCACAATTTGTCCTACCCCTGAAGGTGCAGCATGATTACCACGATTAAACAAAACCACATCATGTCCAGCTTGCACCAGCAGCTTAGTCAAGTAAACACCAATAAACCGAGTTCCACCAATAACCAGAATACGCATAAATTCCTAATTCCTAGATAACCACAAGCGGTCAAATCACACTTATCTTTGAGGTTATCAGGTTGTCGTATCATCTTGGAACATCTTTTGGTAGGATGATATCTTCTATTCAAGCTGGGGCTTTTCCCACTTAATGGATCACAATTAGCCTAACTACTTCCCACCCATTCAAGTTAACCGTGTCTTTAGAATATGCTTTGGTTCATGAGTGGTTAACCCCTCAAGCTACAGGTGGTTCAGAACTCGTAGTCCAGGAAATATTAAATCACATTGACGCTGATTTGTATGCCCTCATTGATTTTGAATCCAGCAACCCCGAAAGTTATTTGTACAAACGGCAAATTGGCACAACGTTTTTACAAAAATTTCCCCAAGCGCGTCAAGGAGTGCAAAAATATTTACCCCTATTACCCTTGGCCATTGAACAACTGGACTTACGAGAATATGAAGTTATCCTATCTTCATCCCATGCCGTAGCCAAAGGGATATTAACCACACCCAATCAACTGCATATCTGTTATTGTCATAGCCCCATGCGTTATGCTTGGGATTTAACCTTTGATTATCTCAACCAAAGCAAACTAGGCCAAGGAGGTATTGGTTGGATTACACGCTACATCCTACATCAATTGCGACAATGGGACGTAATCAGCGCCAACCGCGTAGATTATTTTATTGCTAACTCCCAACACACAGCTAGAAGAATTTGGCGCTGCTACCATCGAGAAGCCACAGTCATTTATCCACCAGTTAACCTGGATGAATGTGTCTTTTCCTCACAAAAAGAAGATTTTTACTTGATAGTATCCCGATTAGTGAGTTATAAACAAGTTTCCTTAATTGTTCAGGCTTTTAACAGCCTAAAAAAACCCCTAATCATCATTGGTACTGGCCCAGAAATGAACAAATTACAGGAAATTGCCCAACCCCATATCCAAATCTTAGGATGGCAACCCGATCATATTGTCAAACAATATATGGCACGTGCTAAGGCTTTTGTGTATGCAGCTTGTGAAGATTTCGGTATTGCCCTTGTTGAGGCCCAAGCTTGTGGAACTCCCGTAATTGCTTATGGTGTAGGTGGTGCATCAGAAACCGTTAGAGATATTCGTACACATCCTGATACCGGAACTGGTATATTATTCAAAACCCAAACCGTAGGAGCTTTAGTAGATGCCGTAGGAAAATTTCTAGATTATCAGGATTTATACAATTATGAGTATATACAAACACACGCTAATCAATTTTCTCGCCAGGTATTTGCACAACGTTATTTACATTTTGTTGATCAATGTCGGGAAAAAAGAGTTTACCCTGAGTAAACACTAGCTTTTTTGTATTTGTTATCTAGCAAAAGTGCAAATTTTTCCTCAAAATCACTGCCTTTAGCTTTAAGATTGGGATTATGTGTGGTGTGGATTATAAAGGAGTATGATGACTGCCCAGAGTTCACTCCTCTCCGGCAAGCGATACCCGCGAAAAGATAGCAGTAAATCTATGGCTGTTTTATCAAAACGCGGTCAAAAAGTTAAACAGCCAAAGGTCAAATCCAAAAGTTTATCTTTTCAGGGTTTATACGGAGAGTTTTTTAAACGACTGTTTGATATAGTTTTTTCCTTGTCAGTCTTAATTTTGTTTTCTCCCGTTTACATCATATTGGCCTTATTAATAGCCATAAGCTCAAAAGGTCCAATTTTTTATGTTCAAGAACGGGTAGGGAAAAATTACCGTAGCTTTAACTGTATTAAGTTTCGGACTATGGTAAATAATGCTGACGAAATTTTGGTGGAAATGATGGCAACATCACCGAATTTAAGAGCAGAATTTGAAACCAATTTTAAGCTAAAAACTGACCCTAGAATTACTAAAATTGGTCATTTTTTGCGAATTACAAGTTTAGATGAATTTCCCCAATTCTGGAATGTTCTCAAAGGAGACATGAGTGTAGTTGGCCCTAGACCTTTAGTAGAAGATGAATTATCAAAATATGGCGATTATATCAATCATGTTTTAACCATTCGTCCCGGTATCACTGGTTTATGGCAAGTATCAGGCCGCAATGATATCCCCTATCACCGTCGGGTACAAATAGACATCCACTATGTCAATTTTAGAAATTTTTGGCTGGATTTGTGGATCATTCTCAAAACAATTAATGTTGTGATTATGCCCAAAAACAAAGGAGCTTACTAACTTTACTAGCCAAATTCCATGTTGTGGGGCAAGATTCATGCCCCAAAAAGTATTCTGGATTGTGAAAATATAGATTATATAGGATTTCTATTTGATTATTGAACTCAGTACATACTGTAACTTTTCTTTCCTGTTTCTTGTTCTCTACCCACACAAATAAATTTCAGATATCAAACCGGATTATTATATTTACTCCTCAATAGCTGAATCACTCAATATCTAAAGGTCTTAACCATCTCACATCCTCTATTCTGACGGATAATTATTTGTTAAATATTTTTTAATTGAGTATATTTGTTTACAGCTAACTTTTGAGAGCAACCAATATTTGCCACCTCAACTATCTGATGGCACTTCCACTAAACTGGTAGGTTAGATCAAAGTATTAGCACTTTCTCAGAGAAAAACTACGAGGTATCATTAAACATGACACAATCAAAACGCGCTTTAATCACTGGTATTACTGGTCAAGATGGTTCTTATTTAACAGAGCTTTTACTAGAACAAGGTTATGAAGTACATGGTATTATTCGCCGGACTTCTACCTTTAATACAGACCGCATTGATCATATGTATGAAGACCCTCATAAACAGGATGCGCGGCTCTTTCTACACTATGGAGACTTGACAGATGGAACTACATTACGACGGATTTTAGAAGAAGTTAAACCTACAGAAATTTATAACTTAGGCGCTCAATCTCACGTTAGAGTTAGTTTTGATTCTCCAGAATATACAGTGGATGCTGTAGGTATGGGAACTTTGCGCTTACTAGAAGCTATCCGCGACTACCAACAACGTACAGGGATTGAAGTCCGTTTCTATCAAGCTGGTTCTTCAGAAATGTATGGTTTAGTCCAAGCTGTCCCCCAAAGTGAAACCACACCTTTTTATCCTCGCAGTCCCTACGCTTGTGCTAAGGTATATGCCCATTGGCAAACAGTAAATTACCGTGAATCTTATAATTTGTTTGCTTGTAATGGTATTTTATTTAACCATGAATCTCCTAGACGGGGTGAAACATTTGTTACCCGGAAAATCACTAGAGCAGTAGCCCGTATTGTCGCTGGTAAACAAAAAAATATCTACATGGGTAATTTGGACTCTAAGAGAGATTGGGGTTATGCGAAAGATTACGTAAAAGCAATGTGGTTAATGTTGCAGCAAGAACAGCCAGATAATTATGTGGTGGCGACTGGTGAAACCCATTCCGTGAGAGAGTTTCTAGAATTAGCTTTTGGTTGTGTGAATCTTGATTGGCAGAATTACGTAGAGTTTGATGAACGTTATTTGCGTCCTGCGGAAGTAGATTTGTTAATTGGTGATCCCACTAAAGCACAGCAAAAATTAGGTTGGAAACCTTCTGTCACATTTAAAGAATTGGTAGCACTGATGGTAGAAGCTGATCTACAAGCTTTGGGTTGTACTTCACCCAATGGTAATGGTGCAAAATACGAAGATATTGCTACTACCCGTCAAGAATTGGGATCTTTACACTTTTAATTCAGATCAAGAATAGGAATTTATGACATTAGAGTTAACACATAAACGGATTCTTGTCACTGGTGGGGCGGGTTTTCTCGGTCGTCAAGTGATAGATCAACTCTGTCAAAATGGTGCTGATCGTGAGAAAATTACAGTGACGCGATCGCACGATTGTGATCTACGGGTTTGGGAAAATTGCCAACGAGCAGTAGATCAGCAAGATGTTATCATTCACCTAGCTGCTCATGTCGGTGGTATTGGTTTAAATAGAGAAAAACCCGGCGAGTTATTTTACGATAACTTGATGATGGGAACTCAGTTAATCCATGCAGCTTATCAACAAGGGATAGAAAAGTTTGTTTGTGTAGGAACTATTTGCGCTTATCCTAAGTTTACTCCCGTCCCCTTTAAAGAAGATGACCTTTGGAATGGTTATCCAGAAGAAACTAACGCCCCCTATGGAGTAGCAAAAAAAGCCCTGTTAGTACAATTGCAATCTTATCGTCAGCAGTATGGCTTTAATGGTATTTATCTCTTGCCAGTGAACTTATATGGGCCTGAAGATAATTTTGACCCTAGAAGTTCTCATGTGATTCCTGCTTTAATTCGTAAAGTGCAAGAAGCGCAAGCAAAGGGAGAAAAACAACTATCGGTTTGGGGTGATGGTTCTCCTACCCGTGAATTTTTGTATTCCACCGATGCTGCACGGGGAATAGTCATGGGAACTCAGTTTTATAATGATACTGAACCCGTCAATTTAGGCACAGGTTACGAAATCCCCATCAAAGATTTAATTACCCTTATTTGCGAATTAATGGAATATGAGGGAGAAATTGTCTGGGAAACCGACAAACCCAATGGCCAACCCCGTCGTTGTTTAGATACGGAAAGGGCAAAACAGGCTTTTGGTTTCACTGCTCAGGTAGAATTTAGAGAAGGGTTGAAAAATACCATTGAGTGGTGGCGTAAAAACGCTGCATAGAACCATATCTCGTTATCTCGTTCCCAGTCTCTGACTGGGAATGCCCTCAAGAGTCTCTGACTCTAATATACAATTCATTCCTATCCAGAGTATGGGAACAAAGAAACCTACCATAGAACCATATCTCGTTGGGAATGCCCTCAAGAGTCTCTGACTCTAATATACAATTCATTCCTATCCAGAGTATGGGAACAAAGAAACCTAAAATATAAAATCTAGAATCTAAAATTGTCTCAACTAAAAAAAGAACTGCGGCGGACTTTACTCCAAAAACGTCAGTCAATGACATTATTAGAATGGAGAGAAAAGAGCGATCGCCTCACCACCAACATCCAAAACTCAGTTATATTTAATCAAGCAAATACAATTCTCTCTTTTTTCAGCTTTCGTCAAGAACCTGATATTAGCTCACTATATACCAACAATAACAAACATTGGGGTTTTCCCCGTTGTGTTGATAAATCTCTAGTTTGGCATTCTTGGCAACCCAATGACATAATTAATATCGGCACTTATGGGATTACAGAACCTCACCACAAAGCACCGATAATAGAGATTGAAGAAGTAGATTTAATTATTGTCCCCTGCGTAGGTTGTGATGTCCAAGGATACCGCTTAGGTTATGGTGCTGGATACTATGACCGTTTATTAAATTCACCCAGTTGGAACAAAAAACAGACCATAGGAGTAGTTTTTGATTTTGCTTATTTATCTCAATTACCTATTGATAGTTGGGATAAACCATTAGATAGAGTGATTACAGAAACAAGACAGTAACCATTGACAGAAATTATCATCATAAAATCTATAAGTAGTTACATCAGAAATAGTTTCTCCCTGCAAAAACTCAAACCAAAACTCTAAAACTTCCTCTACATCAAATTCATCAGCATCTACTAAATCACCAATATCTGTAACTGATATAGGTTGTATTGTCTCTGCTAAAACCTTCAAAATTGCTTTAGCAAAATCTTCATCTGTTAAATCTAGCATTTCTTGTAAATGCTGTTGGTAATAATTTTCTAATTCAGGTGGAAAAGATGTCTCTAACTAGGAGTATTGATGATAAAATCCATTATTTATAGCAGCTAAAATTTGACTAACATACATAAAATTATTTTCGCTGCGCTTAGTTAAATGAGTAATAAATTCTGTTTCCAGAATTGACCTCTCCCCCAACCCCTGTCCTACGAGGCTACGGTGTACACACAAGTGGGTGTAAAGTAGAAAGGGAAGTCCCTGAGGAGATAAAACAGGTGGAAAATCCAATTTTGATTCATGCACAAGAGCATAAAGGAAAAACATTCGGCGACCCAAGGCTGGTAAAAAGGGG
>JBJTUF010000005.1:0-4721 GCA_046080565.1 Cuspidothrix sp.
GGATGTTGGCATTTTATTTGATGAGTTTATGCCTAATAAAGTAAACTTATGATGTAATTGTATTTTTTATTTCCGTTCATATTGTGATGTAGTGTATAAAAATCATACTTTACTTGCTATAACAGATTATGAAGATGCTAACTCTTCCATTTTTTTGGCTAATTCCACATCTAAATTACTAATAGCATTACCGATGTCATGGGTGGCAAGATTCACCCTAACAGTGTTGTAAACATTAAACCATTCTGGGTGATGTCCCATAGTTTCTGCATGAACACCCACAGTTACCATCCAGCCTAAAGCAGTTGCAAAAGAGCTAAATTTGTATTCTTTGTATAATTTTCCTTCTTTAATTCGCCATCCAGGTAAACTATTGAGGGCTATTTGTAGTTCCATTTCACTCAATTTTTGTGCTGCCATCTTCCTAACCTACACAGACATCCTAAAAATTCATAAATCCTGGCTATTTTAATTTTGATAATAATAGCCCCTTGGATTATTTTCAAAAATATCATAACATAACCATCTTAGAAGTCAAGACCCTTGAAATGACGTTGAATCATTCGCAGCAATTCTCAATAATTTTTGGGTAAAAAGGGTATTTACATTTTTTTGGGATTTTGGGAAAAATTCAGTGTAATCCCCACCTTTCAAAAAGATTTGTATAGTTTAGTACATTTAAACAAAAGAGTCTAAAAACACAATATAATTATCTGTAGATCACTTAGATCATAACTGAGAAAACAAGTAAGTGCTTATGAAAAATTAATTACACACTTAGGAAAACAGGAGAAATATCTCTATCTCTTATCTGTCACCTTGCCTCAATGTGAAATTTATTACTCATAACAGCTTATTAACTTGCATTTAACCAATAACCAGGGTATTTTGACCAATTTTGCTATGCGAATTTTAATTTACTCCTACAACTATCACCCAGAACCAATTGGTATCGCCCCACTGATGACTGAATTAGCTGAGGGACTGGTTAAACGTGGACACCAAGTACGGGTGGTCACAGCTATGCCCAACTATCCCCAGCGAGAAATTTATGAAGAATATCGCGGTAAATTTTATCTAGATGAAAATGTTAATGGTGTCCATATTCAACGTAGCTATGTTTGGATTCGTCCTCAACCCAATCTTTTAGATCGGATATTATTAGATGCTAGTTTTGTTGTTACCAGTTTTTTTCCGGCGTTGACTGGTTGGCGACCTGATGTAATCCTGTTAACATCTCCATCTTTACCAGTTTGTATCCCCGCTACTTTCTTGGGATTTTTGCGCTCTTGTCCTGTTGTCCTCAATTTACAAGATATTTTACCGGAAGCAGCTATTCATGTCGGATTACTAAAAAATAAATTACTAATTCAAGTATTTACAGCCTTAGAAAAATTTGCTTACAAATCGGCTCATAAAATTAGTGTTATTACCGAAGGATTTGTAGAAAATCTCATTGCTAAAGGTGTACCATCCCAAAAAATTGTCCAAATCCCGAATTGGGTAGATATTAATTTTATTCGTCCCTTATCTAAGGAAGAAAATCCTTTTCGGACTACACACAACCTCAAAGGAAAATTTGTTGTTCTCTATTCAGGTAATATTGCCTTAACCCAAGGGCTAGAAACAGTCATTAAGGCCGCTGCTTAATTGCGAGATATTGAAGATATTGCCTTTGTCATTGTTGGAGAAGCTAAAGGTTTACAACGGTTACAACAGGAATGTCTCAACTGTGGTGCAGATAACGTTTTATTATTGCCTTTTCAACCTCGGCATGAGTTACCACAAATGTTGGGTGCGGCTGATGTTGGTTTAGTAGTGCAGAAAAAAAATGTGATATCTTTCAATATGCCATCAAGAATCCAAGTTCTATTGGCCAGTGGTAGAGCTTTAGTAGCATCTGTTCCAGAAAATGGTACGGCATTTAAAGCCATTAAAAAAAGTGCTGGTGGTGTGCTAGTTCCTCCAGAAGATCCCCAAGCTTTAGCTGAGGCTATTTTGCAGTTATATCAAAACCCAGACAAGGTAAAAGAGTTAGGTGATCAAAGTCGGCAGTATGCAATTGATAATTATGCCTTTGAGCAAGCATTAAATCAATATGAAATGTTATTTAACTCAATAACAACTAATAGTAAGGCAATTAAATCGGCAATTTTTAGTAAAGAAGTATAGTAGGGAACAGGGAATAGGCAAGAGGCAATAAAATAATATAACGGTATACAGTTGGATGAAATACAAGTTGAAACTTAAAAATCATAGCGGATAGGGCTTTCCTCCCTGCTACCAGCCTTATGCCATACCTCCTGCCATATATTTCGCCCCTGCACCCCTGTTCCTGTGCCTCCTAACTGCTGTTACAATGTAGGATATGTTACTATTTAAAAAAACATATTCACACAATTGCAGTTCAATTATTTGTTAGTTATTTGTAAAGTTGAACAAGTAGTTGTTTGCAAAAGGAAAAACATCTGAGGTGGAATGACTGAATCTTTGCCAGGAAATTTATCATTGACAAAAAACGCTGTGAACAGACCTAAAACTGACACAGACAATACAAGTGAAAATTTAGCTCTAACTATTGTTGACGCTGCTTTAGACCGGAAAGCAGGGGAGATTATACTACTAAAAGTAGCAGATATTTCCTACCTATCTGATTACTTTGTGATGATGACAGGTTATTCTAAGGTACAAGTTAGAGCGATCGCTGATGCCATTGAAGGACAAGTAGAAATAGATTGGCAACGACGACCCCTAAGAACAGAAGGGAAAATAGAAGGAACTTGGGTACTGCAAGATTATGGTGATGTTATTGTCCATATCATGATGCCCAGAGAAAGAGAGTTTTATAATTTAGAGGCGTTCTGGGGACACGCGGAACGTATTTCTCTACCAAACTCCGATCACATTGGAGGTTAACTGATTTATGATGCGATCTTCCCTGGAGAATTGCCCAGTTCCTACGGAACAGCAACCACTGAATGAGTACGAAGAGTTAAGAACTGCCTGGCTATTTCGAGATAGTACCCTAAGCTGGGGTAACTACGCCAAGAAAATGTTTTGGATTTGGTCTTGGTCGTGGTTAGTAGCCGGACCTGTAGCAGCAGCCAGCTTTTCTCCACAAAAACAGATATTTAATTTCCTCCTTTGTGGATCTGCTGGTGCTAGTGTAAGTGTAATTTTGGTATTGGTGCAGTTATACTTAGGTTGGTTTTATGTGCGCGATCGCCTGAATAGTCCCACTGTATTCTATGAAGAATCTGGTTGGTACGATGGACAAACTTGGACAAAACCCCAAGAAGTAATCAACCGCGATCGCCTCATTGTTACCTACGACATCAAACCAATTCTCCAGCGCTTACAAATTAGCTTTGGTATAATTGCTCTCATGTATCTAATTGGTACTATAGTTTGGCACTTTTTATAAAAAGTCATTGTTTATTAGTCATTAGTCATTCGTTATTGGTAAAACAACTAACAATTGACAACTGATAACCAACAACTGACAACCGACAACTGAAAAATTCACAGAATATATCATATAAACCCATGACAATGGGAAAAAGAACTCAAGCCACAGCCCTGGAAGTCCGGTTACTGAGGGAAGGAATTGTCGAATCTCGGCATATAGTCCAGGCTGTTGTTAGCGACGACAGGGGAAGGGTACTTTCTGTTGCCGGTAACGCAGAAACAGCCGCATTTGTCCGTTCAGCCCTCAAACCATTTCAAGCCCTAGCTGTCACCACCACAGGCACATTAGAACGCTATGATTTGAGCGATCGGGATCTAGCTATTATCACCAGTTCCCATCAAGGCAGTATGGAACAGGTAAGACAGGTATTTAATATCCTCTGGCAAGCAGACCTAGATGTTAATGCCCTACATTGCCCCATCCCTCCAGATAAACGCAGTCCCCTAGAATATAACTGTTCTGGTAAACACGCCGGAATGTTAGCTGTTTGTCAACAACGCCATTGGCCATTAACTAGTTATTTGGATCGTAAACACCCGGTTCAACAGTTAATTATCACCAAAGTCGCCGAATTGCTGCGAATGCCAGCCGAAGAGTTTCTCACAGCCCATGATGATTGTGGCGCACCCACATACCTGATGCAACTCAGTCAAATGGCTTCTTTGTATGCTGTCTTAGCTTCTAGTAATAGTTTGGATATGGAACGTATTGTCCGCGCTATGAACCATCATCCCGTGATGGTAGCTGGAGAAGGGCAATTTGATACAGAACTAATGCGCCTTACTCCCGGCGAACTGGTAAGCAAATCTGGGGCAGAAGGAATACAGTGTATAGGCCGCCTTGGTGAAGGTATGGGATTAGCAATTAAAGTTATGGATGGCGCAAAACGGGCTAAATACGCCGTAGCTATTCACATTCTCCAACAAATGGGCTGGATTACCCCCAGTATTGCCCAAAGTCTCTCCGAAAAGTTTATGAATGTAGGGAAATACAAACGTTTGGAAGTCATTGGAGAATTATCGCTTTTATAGTTGACAAACTTTTGACTTCGCGTTATATTAAAGAAGTCGAGAGACAAGCGACAAAAGCGACGCGGGATAGAGCAGCCTGGTAGCTCGTCGGGCTCATAACCCGAAGGTCAGTGGTTCAAATCCACTTCCCGCCACCAAATAAGAAAATAAGCCCTTACAAAGTTGTTAATCTTTGTAGGGGCTTATTTTTTTAGCCCGCATCTATATAACGCCTGGTTGTC
>JBJTUF010000006.1:0-7264 GCA_046080565.1 Cuspidothrix sp.
AAATTACGTCTTTTTTACCTGATTTGATTAGTGAACTTGATTATTTAGTGAAGTTTACACAACAAAATCTTATCTTTATTTCTGCTTGACTACCTACTCAATTCTCCTCAAAGTTTTTTTCGACTTTTTCAGCAAACCCTACTTACCAATTCTGTATGAAGATGCACACAAAAATACCCTCCTGTAGTCCCTTGCAAGGGGGGACGGCAACGCCGGGGGGTAATTAATCAAAGTCCCCCTTTTCAAGGGGGATTTAGGGGGATATAGAAGGCTTATAGTTATAACTAGCAACTTGGGTTATATATTCATATAAGGATCTATACTGCCAACTTCAAATTCACAAGCCCTAGAAACAGTTTCTGGAGGTAATTTACCAAAACTAATTAATGGTAAATAATCAGGATTATCTATCAGTTCTTGGGCTAATAAATAACCAGCAATTGTCCAGGTTTGATATTTCCTAGCTTGTTTACCAATTAATCTACCTTTCTTGCCATCATAATATTCCGGCCATTCATCTTCACTCAGTCTAGCTTTAGCAATTTCCAAAGCTTTTTTAGCCATATCTATTTTGTTAGTTTTTACTGCTGCTGCCGCTAACATCCACATTAAAACAGGCCAACTTCCAGCATTATGATATGACCAAGGAATATTTTTAGGATCACATCCTGTCACAACTCGATATTCTTCACCTTGTAAAGCAGGAAAACAGATTTTTATAGGCATATCTCCTACTAAATCTTCCCATCTTTTATCAATGAGATTCATAATTGCTTGAGACTGTTCTTCAGTAGACAAATCACAAATTACTGCCATTAAATTTCCCAGAGTGAAAAAACGAGTATCTAATTGTGATGGACCCACATTTCCCGCAAAATAACCACCTTTTCTGGGTAGCCATTTATCTAAGTCATAATAAGGCAAAGAATCTGCATAAATATTAAAAAGATTCACAGCAGCTTTTCCGTATTCTTCACTTTTAAAGCGATAAATTGCATTCAGACGATTAATATCTATCCAATAATGTTTACGAATATGCCCACATAATAAAGGTAAACGATTATCAATTGCTTCAATAATATCTTGATTACCTTCACAAATTAATAGTTCTCTGGCTGCACGTAAAGCAGCAAAAAATAACACTTGAATTTCTAAAGGATGACCATAAATACCCATGCGTCTATCTATCATACACGCCCCATCCGGAACTAATAGGGTTGGGTACATATCAAAACGATTTGCCAAACAGATATCCATAATTAACCTAATTCCTGTTTGGAATTCAGGTTGATAAGCTAACGAAAAATCTTTAGTAGCAACTACATAAGCACGTAATAAAATCAGCCACCATAAACAAGAATCAACTGGTGTAACTCTAGCTATAGCGTGTTCACCAAAATCAGCTTCTAAATGTTCTTCTCCATTAACAGATACAACTTTAAAACTGGCAGGAATTAAACCTCTACCGGGTTTATAAGCATCTAGTGCCTTTTCTTTTGGTTGTAATTTTAATGTTTCTTCTAAGAAGTTTTTAACAATATCCGTTCTTCCTTTAATCAGAAAAATCAACGCCGAAGAAACAAAATCACGGATAAAACATTGGTCATAATTTAGTGCTTCTACCGATGAATCATAGGCTGCTACAGTACCTACTGGCTGACCTTTGTAGTAGAGAATTGAATTCTCTATACATTGCCATGCTTCATTTTCTATATTTTTACTTGTCTCTAATTTATTTAGTTGCATTACCAGACTAACTCCATTTAGATAGTAGATTTGTTGGTCGTAGATGCACCTTTAATTATTCATTGATGTGATTTTGCAAATAGCAAATATCCATCTCTTTCAGAATAGAAAAAACTCAGTCAATATCAAAACTTAACTGCATCATATTTAGCAGTTTTTTGAATTTCCGAAAGTACAGGTTATTCTGTATGTAGAATAACTGCAATATAGTATATCTACTTAATCAGAAATCGGCTATTCAAATGAAATGGACTTACGCAAAACCTACTTCAAATATTGTCATTGCGACGTAAGGAAGCAATCTCAAACTCCTACATTTCGTTAAAATGCGTAAGTCCTAATGAAAAAATATATTATTCCCCTACAACTTAACAATTTATAACGTTTTTTCAGAATATGCAACATAAACAGTTAAATTTTTTTTGGGAATTAATACTGATAACGGGATATATATTTTATAAGTATTGTATGAATTGAAACTTTTGATACGCTTGATTAATTGCTTGCATGGCAGTTTTAGCACTGACAGAACTGTTAATATCAGGATGATATAATTTGGCTAATCTTCAGATAGGCAAGTTTAACTTGTTTGGGATGAGTTTTCGGTTCTACTCCTAAAATTTCCCACTATTCCCCAGTTAAGGGTAAACTATCATCGTTATTAACTTGTCGCCAAATTTTGACTGGACTTACGCAAAACCTACTTCAAATACCGTCATTGCGACGTAAGGAAGCAATCTCAAACCCTTACATTGCGTTAAAATGTGTAAGTCCTATTTGATAGTTCGAGCGTGACAACTAATAATCAATATTTTACCATCTCCACTAAACGTAACCTTCACTCGGCTAAATTATTATCAGGCGGTATCTATTGTACCTTTTTCCTTTTTTTGATATTTCCACTCTGTTAGTGTACCTCATTGTTACGCAAAGTGCTGTAATTATCACCTAAACCTAAAGCCTTTAACGCCAATAAACCCGCCCCATAAGCTGGTTCATAACGGGGATAAATTACATTTACCAAAGGATATTTATGAATCAGAGAATTAATAAATCTTTCCCGTAACCCACATTTACCTAACCAAATACTTCCTGTAGTCACAACTTCCACAACTTGTTGACAATCAAAAATATTATCAATAACTGTAGCAGTAGCTATAACTAATTCTCTAACAGCTTCATCAATAATTCTATTAGCAATATTATCACCTTCACTAGCAGATTGATCAACAACTGGGGCTAAAGCAGCTATTTCTTTGACACCCCATCCTTTTCGATATATTATTTCTATTAATTTTTCTATATTTTCTGTTTGTAAATGTCTCTGAAAATTCTCTAATAAAATTGTTTTCTCACCTCTTCCGTCATAAGCTTTTAAAGCTGCTTGCATACCAGCTACAGCTATTTTATAGCCGCCTCCCTCATCCCCTAAAATATAACCCCAACCTCCAACTCTTTTAGTTGTTCCTTCATGATTTCTGCCAAAAATAATAGAACCAGTTCCCGCAGCTACTACAATACCCACAGCATCACCAACACCTCCCATTAAAGCAATTAAAGCATCATGACAAATCACAATATCAGATGGTTTTAATGTCCAGGTGATTGCAGGTATATTCTGAATATTTTGTAGTTCATTAACTATCCATTTTATTACTTCTATATCCTCTGGACGACTGACACCAGCTAACCCCAGACAAATTGCTATAATATTAATATTATTTTTAGAATTTAAAGCTGTAATTCTTGCTTGATAAATAGCAAATTCAATTTGTTTTTTTGCAGCTTCAATACCAATACTTTGATAATTGGAAGCCCCCGCTTCACCTCGTCCTAAAATTTTACCTTCATCATCCATCATGATACAAATAGTTTTACTACCACCGCCATCAATACCTAAAATACAATTCATATAAAACTCCTATTTATTCATATCCGGGTCTAGCATTGCTAAACCCCTACAATGAATGCTTATTTTACATCTTCTTCTAAAGGAATGAAAAATATCGTTAACATCCCCGGAATAGTCGCCAAACAAACCACAACAAAAAATAACGGATATCCTAATGATTGTTGAATTTGTCCACTAATTGCTCCTGGTATCATTAAACCTAAAGCCATTAAACCAGTAGATATGGCAAAATGAGAAGTTTTATTTTCTCCTTTAGAAACATACATTAAATAAACTGTAAAGGCTGTAAACCCTACACCATAACCAAATTGTTCTAAAGAAACTAGAGGATAAACAAATTTTAATTCTGGTTGGACATAAGCCATATAGATGTAGAAAGCATTAGGTAAATTTAATGCTAAAGCCATAGGTAATAAACATTTTTTTAACCCATATTTAGCAATTAGTAAACCTCCTAAAATTCCACCAAATATTAAAGATATTACCCCAAAAGTACCATAAACTAAACCAAATTCTTGAGTAGATAAACCTAAACCTCCCAGTTCTGGTTTATCTAATAAAAATAAAGAAGCTACTTTAAGTAACATTGCCTCACCAAATCTGTAAAGCAAAATAAATGCTAAGATGATCGCTATTTTGGGTTGTTGAAAATATGAAATAATAATCTTTAAAAAAGGTATTTGATCAATTTTTGATTCTCGATTTGTTTCCAAATCTTTATTGCTTGATTCTGGTGTTGGTAAAAGCCAAGAATGAAACACAAATAAAACCGCAAAAATAGCAGCAGCTATGCCTATGACAATACTCCAACTTAAAGGAATATTCTCAGTTGATTCCTCTAAATAACCTGCTAAAAATACTAAAAAGCCAGTGGTAAATAAAATTGCAAATCTATAAAATAGTGAGCGAATTCCCACAAATACGGCTTGTTGTTCGGGGTGTAAAGCCAACATATAAAAACCATCTGTAGCAATATCATAGGTAGCAGAAATAAATGCTGCAATGGTTAATATTCCTAAAGATAGGAAAAAGAAATTGGGAATATGGAAAGATAAAGCTAAACCAGTCAAACAGAAAAACATGATAATTTGCATGGTCAATAACCATTTTCTTTTCGTAGAATAAATATCTACAAATGGCGACCAAAACATTTTTAAAATCCAAGGAAAACTGATTAAACTTGTCCAAAAAGCAATTTGTGTATTATCTACTCCCAATTTCTTGTAGAAAATAACGGATACTGAGTTAATAACCATGTAGGGTATCCCTTCCGCAAAATAAAGCGTGGGTATATAAATCCAAGGGGAAAGAGATGTAGGTTTATTGGTCATATATTCTGATTAACTAAACAAATAGCTACCCTGATATACAGAGTAGTTCAAAGGGAATTATAATACTTTTCTGTCTAATCATTGATTTTGAATATTAAGTTTAATAGCATATTTATGATAGGAACTAGATAATCCTAGTATTTTCGCTTAATCTTATGTATTATTTTTATCCATGTAAAATTTTAGTCTGAATCAGGATAACCAGGATTAGAGGATGTACAGGATAAAATATATTTCATAAAAAACATCCTGTTAATCCTTAAATTCTCTAAATTCTGATTCAGATAATTAATGTTATAATCAATAAATAAATACTTGGTATCACATTATGATGATTACTCAAGAATTAGAACATCAAGAAAAAATATCTGAAGAGATAATATTTCCGCCCAGTGACTTATATAGTGATGAACCACCCGTGGAAACAGAACTACATTTACGACAAATTATTCTACTGTTAAAATGTTTAGAATGGTTATGGAAAAGTAGAAATGATTTTTATGCGGCGGGAAACCTGACTATTTACTATAGTCCTAACCAAAAAAAATCAGAATATTTTAGAGGTCCAGATTTCTTTGTTGTGTTAGGAACTGAACGCAAAACCCGTAAAAGTTGGGTAGTGTGGAATGAAGACGGTAAATATCCCAATTTAATTTTAGAAATTCTTTCACCAACAACAGCGAAAACTGACCGAGAATTTAAAAAAGAACTTTATCAAAATACATTCCGTACACCTGACTATTTTTGGTTTGATCCTTATACTTTAGAATTTGCAGGTTTTCATTTAATAGATGGAGAATATCAACCATTAGTAGGAAACACAAAAGGACATTTATGGAGTAAGCAACTGGGTTTATATTTAGGGATTCATGATGGTTTATTACGTTATTTCACACCAGAAGGAGAATTAATCCCCACGCCTGAAGAAAGAGCAGAATATGAGGCACAAAGAGCAGAATATGAAGCACAGAAAGCAGAACGTTTAGCTGCAAAATTGCGGGAATTAAATATAGACCCTGATACTATTTAAGCAAAAAATGTACTTTGGGTTTCACTTTGTCAAACCCAGCATCCCAATAAATAAAAAACGGCGGGTGCGGGGATCGAACCCGCTAATCTCTTTCGAGATACCATCCGATAACCCTAAATTCATCGGCCTAAAAAGGCAAGTTGCGAACAAGGGTAAACCCGCCAAGAAAGATAAAGGATAAATATCAGTTTATCCTTCATCGGACAATCTACAGCACAACTTTATAATTCATCATTAGCTAACATCTGAATGATGCGCGGAATACCGGGATCAAAACCTGCTAAATCCCAAGATAAAGGATCTTTTGGATCTACTAAAGAAATCCGATAAGGTGTTAAAGTTACATAAACTGCCTTAACATGAGGATTGATCTTTTTTCGGTATTCCTGCAAAGCTTGACTAGGATGTTTATTACCCGCCCAACTTTCTGAGTCAGTCCAAAAACAAACCACATCAGCTTTAAATTTATTACCAATCATCCAGTCATAAGCTACACTGGCATCAGTTCCGCCAAAATTTTGGTTACTAGCTTTTGCTACTGCTGAACGAAAACTATCTTTTTTAGTAATTTCCAAATCTTTAAACTTAGTGGAAAAACCGCGAATTTCATAGTTTTTTTCAGCCTTTGCTGTTACTAAAGCCATTGTGGTGGCAATTTCACAGCAACTCAAACCCATATCTGCAACCCAGCTACCCATAGAACCGGAAATATCTACGGCGTGCATAAACACTTTCCCAGTCGGTTCAACTACTTCAAAAGACAGTTCCACTGCTTTTTCTAAAATGTCCACAATGGGAGAAACTGGTTGCCAATTTTTCTTACTGCGTCCTAAACTTCCTCCAGATTGATAGGTTTTTAATGCTTTCAAAACATCAATGGGATGAATACGACCTTTTCGCAAATGTTCTTGATTATTGAGAACTTCCTCTACACGCCGTAAATTTGCGGTTTCATCAGCACGTAATACACCAATTTCTGTTAAAGAACCCAAGTTTCTCAACATTGCCCCAATAGGCATTTCTTGAAATAATAAATTCCAAGCTTCTTTGTCCATTTTGCCTACAGGTGCAGCCATTTCATGGGTTAATCTTCCTTGAGAAATAGCTCTGACAGGAGGACAAGATAGCTAGAAGCTAGAGAGAGCAAGCTTCATAGCTCTTTGCCCTTTGATGTAATCCTTCAACCGATAGCGGCTAAATTGCATTAATTCTTCTATAGTTTTTTGGAACATTTGATGTACCCCA
>JBJTUF010000007.1:0-10299 GCA_046080565.1 Cuspidothrix sp.
ACCAGGACGCAAAGCCACGCCACCACGAGAGGAAATGAAGTCGGGTAGTTCCTGATGGGTTTTAATATCCACAGGTTTGGGATATGCTGCGGTGTGACAGAAACTCTGCATTACTAAGTCTGCACTGAACCCTAAACAAGCCAGTTCTTTTAATTCATCCCTGGTCATGGGTCCGGTAGTGTCCTGAGAACCCACTGTAGTCATGATTGGTTCGCAAGACGTACCCGGACGTACACCGGGCAATCCGCACGCCTTCCCGACCATTTTCTGCGCCAATGAGAAGCCTTTTCCGGTGTCCTGGGGTTGTTGAGGACGGATAAATAAATCGCTGGGTGCTAAACCCAATGCTTGACGGGTTTTGTCGGTGAGGGTACGCCCAATTAATAGGGGTATGCGTCCACCAGCGCGAACTTCGTCTAAAATGGTGTCAGGTTTGAGAGTGAAGGTGGCAATGACTTCTCCCGCAGCGTTGGTAATTTGACCTTTGTAGGGGTAAATGGTGATGACATCACCGGTTTCCATTTGGGTGACATCGCATTGTATGGGTAATGCACCGGCATCTTCGGCTGTGTTAAAAAAGATAGGAGCGATCGCTCCACCTAAAACATAACCTCCGGCGCGTTTATTCGGTACAAAGGGGATATCATTGCCTAAATGCCACAATACAGAATTGATTGCAGACTTACGTGATGAACCTGTACCCACCACATCGCCAACATAGGCTACAGGATGTCCTTTTTTCTTTAAGTCTGCAATGGTTTCTAGACTTCCCCCTTGACGGGTTTCTAACATTGCTAAGGCGTGTAAAGGAATATCAGGACGGGTGGTAGCGTGGGTTGCGGGTGATAAGTCGTCGGTATTGGTTTCTCCGGGAACTTTGAAAACCGTAACGGTGATAGCTTCAGGTAAAGTGGGACGAGAAATAAACCATTCTGCTGCTGCCCAAGAGTCTACCACTTTTTTGGCGTATTTGTTGGTTTTTGATAGTTCTAAAACATCATGAAAAGCATCATAAACTAGGAGAGTTTTGCTTAATGCTTCGGCTGCTTTTTCTGCTACGGAGGAACTAAGTAAATCAATTAATGATTGTACGTTATAACCGCCTACCATTGTACCTAGTAATTCTACTGCTTCGATGGAAGAAACTAGGGGACTGGTAATTTCTCCTTTCGCAATTGCAGTCAAAAACCCAGCTTTTACATAAGCTGCTTGGTCTACTCCAGGAGGAATGCGATCGCGTAATAAATGTAATAATAACTCTTCTTGTCCTTGAGGGGGATTTTTGAGTAATTCACATAATTCTGATGCTTGTTTTGCATCTAATGGTAAAGGGGGAATACCTAATTGGGCGCGTTCTTGGGTGTGTTGTTGATATTCTGCTAACATGATTTAGCTTTTCTCCTGCTATGTCTTGTTTTCTTTATTTTATTGTAAAGGAATTGTTACAGGAGTTACTGATGGACGGAATTGATTATCAGGAACAGTTTATAGTTTATAATCTGAACAGTAAAGTTTACATTAGATAAGTAATAATGTTTATCAAGAGTTAATTATGTCATAGAAAAATTTACCATAGAACCTGGAAAGAGAAGCGCTAAACCTTGTATTAGAGGTATGAGAATTACTGTTTATGATGTTCTTTATTATTTAGCATCAGGAATGACTTTTGAAGAAAAATTAGCTGATTTTCCTTATTTGATTAAGGAAGATATTTTAGCCTGTTTAAGTTATGCAGCAGATCGTCAACGTCAAACTATTTTAGTTAATTAATAACTACAATGCCAGCCAAAGATATATACCATGATTCAGTTAAAAATGCCTTAATTAAAGATGGTTGGATAATTACAGCCGATCCATATTATATCATTTACAAAAAATTAAGACTGGTAGCTGATTTAGGTGCAGAACGTTCATTATCGGCGCAAAAAGGTGATGAGAAAATAGTAACCGAAGTCAAAAGTTTTATTAATCCCTCATTTATCTATGATTTAGAAAGGGCTGTAGGTCAGTATATCATTTATCGTAATTTTCTCAAAAAAACTGCACCAGACCATCAAATTTACTTAGCACTGAGTCAACTGGTATATAATTGAAATTATTGTAGAAGAAAATGATTTAAAGTTAATTATTGTAGATACAGCTAAGGAGGTTATTACTAAATGGATAAATTAAATAACTATCGGACTTTAATCAAAAAGATTTTAACAGAATATCATCAGCTTTTTTCTTCTGCTTCTCCTAAAAATGTGGAAATGTTATTAGCTTTTGATGAGGTCAGAGATCAATATTTATGGTTACAAGTGGGTTGGACATCTGAGGAAAGGATTAAAGGTAATTCTGTACATATTCGTATTAAAAATGAGAAGATTTATATTGAGGAAGATTGGACAGAAGAAGGTATTGCAAATGAGTTATTAAAGGAAGGTGTACCAAAGGAAGATATTGTTTTGGCTTTTCATGATCTGTGAAACTCGGAAATTGACAGAATTTGCAGTAGCTTAGATTGAAGAGTGATGTTATTATAGTTACAAATAAAATAAATTTAATACTTTTTACTGAGGTGCTTATTCTATGTTACCCATGAAACCTGATTTACAGGAATTGATTATTAGTAATGGAGAATTTAGAAAACGTATTGGAGATGATGATGATATAGACTGCTTTGTAGTAGTTTATGTTGTATTATATCTCTTGTGTCTAGGTCAATCTACTCAACTTTTATATAAGAAATTTGTTTTAGGTAATACTTTAACTAACGATCAGATATCATTATTAGCTTTTGCAGTGCTTTTATCTGTACCACTTATCATAATGTTATTTCAAAAACGGCGATTTCGTACTACTTTTGACCTAAAAAAACAAGTAACTAATCACAATCAAATTATTAATAATCTACATACCTTAGATCAATTAGCGGAAATAGGTAATCCCGTCAAAATAAATGATCGAGATGCAGTGATTGAAGCATTAAAGATTACCAGAGAAGGTTTAGTTCGTGCATTAAAAACAGAAAGAATATTGAGAGAAAACCCAAAATTTAAACCTGAATATTTTTACATAGACTTATCCACATTAGAAGCTGAAAAAATCACTATAAAAGCAATTGAATATGCTCAGTTACTTGATGATGCTGTGCAAATTGGAGTTAGTGTTCAGAAAGAAATGAGGAAGTTACAAAGTAAGCGTTAAAAGTATGGTTGAATGTAGGTAAGTTGGGATTATATTATTTAAAATAACCCATCCTGTAAATCCTGAAATCCTGGACATCCTGATTTAGACAATGGGAATTCTGATCAAACTAATTGTATTTAATGTTATCTATAGCTATAATGCCTAAATTATGTGATGATAGGTATACTTAGAAATTGATAACGGTGTAGTTAGGCATGGATTATCGGGATGCAGGTGTTGATGTTGAAGCGGGTAGAGCTTTTGTAGATCAAATTCGCAATTTAGTTCACAGCACCTTTAGAAAAGAGGTTTTAGGGGGACTAGGTGGTTTTGGTGGTTGCTTTCAACTCCCCACAGGTTATAAAGAACCGGTTTTAGTTTCGGGAACAGATGGTGTGGGGACAAAACTGAAAATAGCCCACATTCTTAACCGTCATGATACTGTGGGTATAGATTTAGTAGCCATGTGCGTTAATGATGTGTTGACATCGGGTGCAGAACCACTGTTTTTTCTTGATTATGTGGCTACAGGTAAGCTAGATAAAGAACAATTAACTCAGGTAGTGTCAGGAATAGCTACTGGTTGTAAATTAGCGGGGGCGGCTTTATTAGGGGGAGAAACCGCAGAAATGCCTGGTTTTTACCAAGTGGGTGAATATGATTTGGCGGGTTTTTGCGTGGGAATTGTGGAAAAGGGTCAGATGTTAGATGGTTCTCAGGTGCAAATTGGAGATGTAGCTATCGGTTTAGCTAGTTCGGGTGTTCATAGTAATGGTTTGAGTTTAGTACGGAAAATTATTAGCGATCGCGGTTTTCTTTGGACTGATACTCCAGAATTATTAAATGGTGAATCTCTTGGTACAGCTTTCCTCACACCTACCCGCATCTATGTAAAATCTGTATTAGAAGCATTGCGATCAAACTTGTCAATTCATGGTATGGCGCATATAACTGGTGGTGGTTTACCAGAAAATTTACCAAGGTGTTTAAGCCCTGGTCAAGCTATTAAATTGATACCTGGGAGTTGGAATATTCCCCCTTTGTTCCATTGGTTAGCAGAAGCTGGTTCTGTGGGGGCGGAAGCTATGTATAATACTTTCAATATGGGTATTGGATTTGTATTATTAGTGCCACCAGATCAAGCAAAACAAGTAATTAGTCATTTTCAATCTCAGGATATCTCTGCTAATGTCATCGGTGAAGTTGTACCGGGTGCTGGTGAATTATTAGGTTTATGGTGACATACGGGAGAATTAAGGAGTTCAGAAGTTCAGAAGTATGGCTTCGCCACGCTTCGCTGTCAGGAGTCAGGAGTTCAGAAAGAAGAAAGAAGAAAATTTTTGCTCCTCTGCTCCCTTACTCCCCGGCTCTATGGAAAGTCTCTACAAAGATTCTAGAATATTGATTGGGTAAGGAAAATCAGGAATAATCAGATAGAACTCATACACAAACTTTAAAATCTCTTGATGGAAGTAATTAAAAATACTCATCGCCATCAGCGTTAATATTTGCTAACGTAGTCGTAATATATTGCAAAAATCCATTATTGGAATTGAGGAAATAACCTTATTTACCAGTTAGCGGTATTGACTATATTTCATTTATTCGGTGTGGTGTGTTGGTGTTTTGAGAAGAATGTAATTTTTGTGTAGAGGGGTTATGGCTGTAAATTTTGCCCGGACTACTGTTTCTAAGGAACTACTCAAACAAGTATTCCAGCGTATTGATGCCCAAAGTTGTCCCAAGTTATTTAATTTTCATATGCACACGGTTCACTCGGATGGCAAACTAGAACCGGGTGAGTTGATGAATCAAGCGATCGCAATTGGCTTAAAAGGTCTAGCAATTACCGATCATCATAGTATTGGTGGCTATCAAGCCGCCCAAGCGTGGCTAGAAGATTGGCAATGGAGTAATCCAGACATAGACACTCCTCATCTGTGGAGTGGCGTAGAAATTAATGCCAATCTTATCAATACTGAAGTCCACATTTTGGCCTATGCTTTTGAGTCAGAACATCCCAGCATGAAACCTTATTTACAAAAAATGCCCACTGTAGGTAAGGAATATCAAGCAAATAACGTAATTGCAGCCATTCATGAAGCGGGAGGACTAGCAGTATTGGCACATCCAGCCAGATATAGGCGATCGCATTTTGATCTCATTCCTGTCGCTGCGGATTATGGTATTGATGGTCTAGAATCATTCTACGCTTATAATAACCCCAAACCATGGAAACCCAGTCTACTAGAAACAGAAGAAGTACAACAGTTAGCAGAGAAGTTTAATTTATTTAACACCTGCGGCACTGATACACATGGTGTAAGTTTGTTGCAACGGTTGTAAATCTCTGCTTACGTTTCTAACTCCTGGTTTACATGGCCAGGGGGTAATTTCCTATTACCTGGATGAAACTGTTGCAGTTTCTAAATTCACAGAAGTTTGTTGACGAATATTTTCAATCACAAGATTAATAGGACTATTAGGCCCTGTTACTAAACCCCGTCTATGGGGTTTAATGTCATGGGTATTAACTAATTTCATTGACCATGTTTTCAAAACTTTAGCTAAGATTAATTTCATTTCAAATTGGGCAAAAGCTAAACCAACACAGCGTCTTGAACCTCCTCCAAAAGGAATAAATTCATAAGGTGAAAATTGTCTTTCTAAAAAGCGTTCTGGTTTGAATTTTTCTGGTTCTGGATAAATATCTTCTCGTTGATGAGTTAAATAAATTGAACCCATAATAACTGTACCTGGTTCAAGTTGATAACCACAAAGAGAAATAGGTGTTTTTACCTTCCTAGGAAAAGTTAGCATTCCTACAGGATAAATCCTTAATGTTTCATTGCAAACAGCAGTTAAATAGGGTAATTTAAAGATAGTATTAGAATCAAAATTATCTCCTAAACCATCCAATTCCGCTAATAACTTTTCTCTGACTTCTGGAAATTTATGAATCCAGTAAAAAGCCCAAGAAATTGCTGTTGCTGTAGTTTCATGACCTGCGAATAATAAGGTCATTAACTCATCTCTTAATTCCTCATCAGTCATAGGTTGACCATCTTCATCTTTAGAAGACATTAGCAAGGTGAGGATATCTGTGCGCTGAGAATCAAAATTTTCTCTTCTTTCTCGAATTTCTTGGTAAATGAGTTGGTCAGCTTCTTCCAGTTTCTTCATTTGTTGTTTCCAAATTTCCGAAATTCCCACCATTTCTTTCAATTTAGGAAAATAGAGAAAAGTAACTCTCCACGGACTACTACTTTGTTCTACTATTTCACAAAGTAAATGTCTCAGTTTTTCAGCCCGTTCTCCTTCATAAATGCCAAAAACAGCTTCCATCATTACTTGTAGAGTAATCTCCTGGGAAACATTTCTAATATTAAAAGGTTGATTTTTTGGTTGTTTATTGATAGTCTTTGTGGTAATATCCTCAATTATGTTTGCATAATTTCGCATTCTCTCCCCATGAAAAGGAGGCATGATTAATTGCCGTTGACGTTGATGTGCTTTACCACTTAAACTAATAACAGAATTTTTCCCCAGTAGATATTCAAAAATACTATTTAAATCTCCTGGTGCTGACAATTCTTTATGATCATTACTTAACACCTGCTGCATAGCTTCAGGAGAATGAACAAATAGAATTGGTGGTAAATTACTTTGTAATTTTAGAGAAAAAATCTCTCCATATTTGTTAGCGCATTCTCTCAAATAACTCATGGGTCTGAATACCCAGTTTAAAACTTGAATTGTCGGTGATACTTTTGGTCCTGGTAATATCTGCATAATTTGTTCCAGTGATGATTATACAATAACTCAATTTTAACTATAAATCCTTGAGATTTGAATTTTCACAAGATTATCAAAAACCTAGATGTCTAAGAATTTAGCATAGCGAAACTTGTACCCATAAAATCAAACAATTAGGCTATTTTGAGTATATCGCTGGTAAGGCTGATTGAATGACATGAAAGAAAAAATAATTAATTATGTCAGATGACTATTTACCCTGCTTATGGTGATGTTGCGAAAATGCTATTAACTATTAGATCCACCAAGGATGTAAAATTTTGATTAAATTAAACTCCTAGCTAGTTTATAGAAATTTCATTAAGGTACTCAGCATGACAGCTACTACGACAAAGGCATCTTCCGCAGTTCCAAATTTTTGTGAAGGGATACAATATTTTGGGGAAGCATTGCCAGATTTTCAAACTTATGGTACTGCTCCCGTGATAGAATCCGGTAAGAGTGCGATCGCCTCAACCACAGACCCAAAAGCAGTATATCAAACTTTACTAGCCGCCGATGCTTTGCGCTACCTCACCCTACAAATCACTGGTAGTAAGGCTTCTGGACATCCCGGCGGTTTTGCCAGCCAAGCGGAGGCTTATGCAGCTTTGGTCATGCTGGGACATAAAAACATTATCACCGAAGTAGGACACCACGCCCCCGGTTTTTACAGTGCCATGTTCTTGGATCGTTCTTTAGAAGACATGGGCATTACTACAGTACAACAATTGCGCGATCGCTTTCGGGAAAAACACGGTTTAATTGGACATTTATCCGGTTATATCCCTGGTATTCTCGCCCCGGCTGGACCCTTAGGACAAGGGCAACATTTCGCCATGTCCGCGGCTATGTTACACCGTGACAAACTTTTCCCCTTCACAGTGGGAGATGGGGGACTAGGTGAACCCTACATCATGAGCGCGATGGCGCATTTTAACACCGCTTACCCTCATGTTACCAACTTCTTACCTATTCTAGTGTGGAACGGTTACAGTCAAGAGCATCATAGCATGGTATCATTAAAAACAAATGATCAAATGATTGCTTATTGGCAAGGTAACGGTTTTGCAGAAGTTGTGTTAGTAAATGCCAAGGACTTTGACGACCAAAACCAACCGGGAGAATACGTAGATAGCACCATCTTCTCCTTCCAAAAACGGTTAGAATTTACCAAAGCGGTATTAGTAGGTATTGATAAAGCTGCCCGTTCTGCTTTGAGTGGTACATTAACCGTATTCATCATTAAACAACTTAAAGGGGCTGGTGTTCACGCATTAGGGGCAAAATCTCACAACCTCTATCCTCAAGATACCTTAACCGCGCCCCACATTGTTACAGCATTACAAACACGCGCTTTATCTGTGAAAGCATGGCAAACAGTCCGCACAAACGCCGAACGTGCTGGAGGTGGACCCGCAGCGAAAACCGTAGTTACAGAATTTGAATTACCTTTAGCAGACATCGGGGAATTACCATTAGAAGAATATGCAGTTGGCGGAGATCCAAAAGTTTCCACAACCGCAATGGGAAGGTTAGTAGGAATAATCGGAAATAAAGATAAAAACTTCCTAGTCACTAACGCCGATGGTAACGCAGCTTCAGGAATTGGTAATATTAATGAAGCCTTAAAAATCATTCACCCCACAGCAGATGAAACCTATCATCAAGCCCCAGGAGGTCAAGTTTACGAACCTTTGAGCGAAGATGCTTGTGCAGGTTTAGCAGTTGGTTTATCCTTAATGGGGGCGAGAAGTCTGTGGTGTTCTTATGAATCTTTTGCTATCAATGGTTTACCAATTTGGCAAACTGTCACCCAAGCAATGGCAGAATTAAGAAGAAAAACACCTTCAACTATTACCTTATTTACTGCCGGTGCATTAGAACAAGGTCGCAACGGTTGGACACACCAAAGACCAGAAATTGAAGCTTATTTTGCTTCGATGATGAGAAATGGTAATGTATTTCCTGTTTTTCCCCCCGATGCTAACAGTATTCAAGTCTGTTATGATTGGGCTTTAGGAACAAAAAATAAGGGAATTGTGATTACTGCAAGTAAGTCACCTTTACCCATTAGAACAACTTTAGAACAAACCAAACAAGGGTTAGAAAAAGGCGCGATTTTATTACATGAAGTGGCGGGAGGAAAGCAAGTTGTCTTTGCTGTAATTGGCGATATGACCTTAATTCCCGTATTTGAAGCCGCCGCATTTTTAGAGACTGAAGGTATTGGGGTGAAGATAATTTCTGTTATTAACCCCCGGCGTTTATATCGTGCTGATGATACAGCTTGGGATACTTGTTCTGAAGCTGATGGTGGGTTTTTGAGTGATGCAGAATTTGCTAATTTGTTTGCTGGTGATGCGTTAATTGGTGTGACTGGTGGTGCAGGTGCGATGTTAGAACCTATTATGTTACGCAGTACCAGCAAGCGGGATATTTTCGCTTGGAAGCGTGGGGAAACTACCGCAAGTGCAGGTGAGTTGATGGCGTTTAATGGGTTGACTGCGGAAGCGTTGACGAAGCGGGCTATTGAGTTGGTGCATTAACGATTTAGTATAGTTTTATATCCCTACCCATTTTTAAATAGGGTGGGGATTATGGCATTTAGTATGTCTAAAGTGCTACACTTTGTTTTGTTTCTTTTAATTATTTAAAGTTATGCCTTCAAACTTCGATCTGAGACTCCAACACTTAGAAGATAATATTAGACAAGACCAAGACTTGCTAAAAGAGTATGAAGATACTTTGCGATACGAAGATGATCCACGTCGCAAGACTAAGTACAGAAGAGAAATTGAGCAGTTGCGGGAATCTGCCAATCGTTATCAGACGGAATATGATGAATTGCGATCGCAGATAACTGGTGAATCAAGTGTACAAATGCAAAATGTAGCTATTGAGTTACAACAAATGAATACCAGATTAGATAGATTATTTGCTGGTCAAAAGGCTATCTATGAAAACATTAATCACTTGCGTAAAGGACTACTAGCTCGTTATGAAGCTGGTGAACAGAACATCATTGCAACCCTCACAGAAAAGTTAGATGACTCTCAAATGGTGATGATTTCTGCTGTTTTAGACGCAATAGAAACTAACCAAGTCACAGAAGGAGAAATGCAAAATATTTTACAAGGGATAGAGCAAAATATAACTAAATTGCAACAACAAGGTACTGCTTTACCACCTAGCGAATCAGCTTTAGTAGAAATTATAAATTATCCTGAATTAGATTTTAAGCACAAATTGAAGGTTGCTATACCTCTTATTCCTTTCATTTTGGACTATGAAGGTGAACTAGAACTAGGAACAGGAATAAATTTAAAACAA
>JBJTUF010000008.1:0-8262 GCA_046080565.1 Cuspidothrix sp.
TTGATTTTATAGATAATTGTCGGGAATTAGTTAGAGAATTATTGAGATTATCTCCTAATAAGCGGAAGTATTATCAACGCGGTGAGAGAGCTATGAGGCTTATTCTGTCTGCATTTTAACTATTTTTGTCATCCCGTCAGGTCAAAGCCACATTTTTTTGGGTAGGAGCTTCCTTAAAAAATAATCCCGAAATTGCTAAAGAAGTGGTAGCCGCAGGACACGCAATTGGTAATCATACATGGAGTCATTCTACTAAGCCAATGAATCCAATTACAGCTAAAAATGAAATTGAATGTACAGCCCAATTAATTTACACAACGACGGAGGTAAAAACATCCTTATTTCGTCCTGCTGGTGGTAGGTTAAATAACGGATTAGCAGCTTACGCTAAAACTCAAAACTATGCCATATTCAAATGGTCAGTAAATTCCGGTGATACTAATTCCTCTGATCCAAAATTTATTGTTAATAATGTTCTCAATGGTGCAAAACCAGGGGCAATTGTGTTATTGCATGATGGTAGAGGCGATCGCACCCCCACAGTCAAAGCCTTGCCAGAAATTATCACCAAATTGAAACAACAAAATTATACATTTGTCACCATTCCTCAACTATTAGAAATGAATTGAAGAGTTCGGGAGTTGGGCGCAGGGGAGCAGTAGGTGTGGGGTTTCCCCACCCATTAAGATTTCACCAGCAAGAAAATCACCTATTTCCTCCTGCCTCCTCGGAGAGAAATTTTAGATTTTAGATTGAAGATGACAGAAATAATCCAAAATCCAAAATCCAAAATCCAAAATAAAAAACTCCTACCTCTCCTACTCCCTGACGGCAGAAGCACAAACTTGAGACTCTTGCCAAAGTTTATACAAGAAAAACTCCACGCCATAGCTCATAGTGGTGACAAATATACCGACAGCATGATCATCACCTTCAGACAACCAAGAACCCTCCAAAGTTACTTCTAAATACTCAGCATCACAGTTACATAGGCCAATGATTTCGCTATCATGGAACTTAACTTCTGCCTTTAGTCTTTCTACTCCTGGCAAATCAAGAGGTAGCAAAAAGGATGCTGTCATGGGTTCAACACGCAAAGATTGACTGACACGCAGTGATAAAATTACTCTTTGGGCTACCCATGCTTCTAAAGACTGAGTGAGACACTCTAAATAAAAACTGTTTTCGGTGTAATTTAATTTCAGCATTCCTCTTGCTCTCCTGTTATTCCAGGTTTGCTTGCATATCATTCCAAAATTTTTCCGCAAATGTCACTGTCGGGTGAACAGGTGCTTTAGGTAATTTCCGCAAGGGCATTCCCGCTTCAGCAGGTGTTTTATCGCCTTTACGAGAGTTACATCGTTCGCAAGCTATGACTACGTTATCCCAAGTATGTCTGCCCCCTTTAGAGCGGGGTATAACATGATCCAAGGTCAAATGTTTGTTACTACCGCAATATTGACAAGTGCTATGATCTCGCCGCAAGACCTCGCGCCGATTGACTGGAGGAACTTTCCACATCCGTTCCGTAGCTGCAATTTTCAAACGGATATGTTTGGGGACAGACAGAACTAATCTAGGTGAATGAATCAACCAACCGCCTTCTGTAGAAAATTCCAATGGTTCGGCTTTATTGCTGACTAACAAGACTATCGCTCGCTTGATATTTACCCGACACAGTGGCAAGTAATTTTGGGAAAACACGACCACAGATTGCTCTAATACTTGGATTGCGCTTGTCACAGCCTGACTCCTTATAAAAAAACCCCCGCTTTCTGTCTTAGACGTAGCGGGGGTTAACAATTGACCTGATGGTTTTTCGTCTTATTTTGGTACAGCATTTTTTAGCTTGTACCTCCCGCGTGTGATTTCTATTTGTGGTTTTCTATTCAGCAAACTGATGCTGCCATATCTAAAATCATAATTGCCTTTGCTTATTTGCCCTTGATATTGGCTATTTTGTCCCATAAATAAATACTCCACCTCCGCAGCCACAAATTCCCAATTGCCGAGGCATTTGGTGGCTGGTGCAGAAGTAGAGATGGGATAAATGGATTTCACAGAAAATTTCACCTATTGAACATTCCTTTAAACATACTACACTTGTATTACTATCCTGTCTATACCTGTAAGGAGAAAAAATCATGCAGACCATTACACGCACTCCAACAACTGATATGGAAGTTACCAGTATTCGTCTAGAACGGGAACTTAAAGAAAAACTTAAAGATATCGCTGGCAATCAGGGATATCAATCTCTAATTCGAGATATCCTCTGGAATTATGTCCAGCAAAAGTCAGGTGAATGGAAACCGCGATTTTCTAAATCTGATATTCGGGCTAGTATTGCGGCGATCGCTCAACAAGAGGAGCGTTGTGTCCTGACAGGGAAATTGATTGAACCCCAACAATCAATGTTATTAGGATTTACTAGAAGCGGGGATATGGTTCCTCTGAGTCTGGAAAGTCTGGCTGGCTAGTTGGCCGTTTTAGCTAGATTTTACCCAGATACTGCCGGAGTGACTGGGTAAAATCAAAGTTTTTAGCTTTATTTAACTTTCTTCCCACGACCCAGACAGCTTGAGGGTAGAAGAGAGAAGAGAAAATTTTTAATTAAGAATAAAGGGTTTTTATGTCGCCCATTTGGGTTTAAGTCCCGTGCCACAATCTTTTAATTTCTACCTCATTCAATCCCATTTCGTGTATCAAATAAGGTTTCCAGTGTTAATTCGGATGCAAATCCGATGGGTTCTAAGCTAATTATAGAGGAATTACGGTTTATATCTGGTTCAAGACAAGATATCATCCCAGAATCCTTTCAATATCAAACTCCCAAATATTATTTTCACAATTTGTTACAAAAGTAAATAATTATACTTTATCTAAAAGTGTAAACCTAATGAAAAAACCTTTACTATCAGCAGAAAAATATATAAATAATCTGGAACAACTACATCCATCCTCCAGCCATCTCATGCAGCACCAGGAAGAAATTGCCCATGTCTTGGTAAAAAAAATTAATACAATTATTGCGAATAATACGGTAACATCTTCTCTCCTGCCAGAAACTGCCTACACTATCGGTACAGCATTTAATGTAGATTGTTGTTTAGTGACAGCAGTAAGTCATACATCTGATGCTGCTATCACTGCCCATTGGTGCAATGAAGAATTCCTGAATTTATCGCCAGATAAAGAAACTATATCTCAAAAAGAATTATTATTCGATTTACCAGTAGTCCAATGTGCAGATAAAAAGCTGACCATTGAAGATATTTCCATTATTCAAAAAACTTTAGTCAGTGGTTGGCAAGATATACCATTACCTATGAAATCTGTGTTAGCGATTTCTACGAGATTTAGTGGTTATAGTAATGGAGTCATTAGTTTAATTAAATTCACAGCTTATGAATGGCAAGAATCAGAAATTAAGCTGTTACAATTCATAGATTCATGTTGTGCGATCGCCTTTGCTCAAGTCGTACAATCACAAAAATTAGCCTCTCAAGAACAAGCTTTACATAAGGCTAATCAGCATCAAAGCTTAATCCAAAAGTTAACTATCCTCAATCGCAGCAATCTAGGATTAAATCAAATGCTTCAATTAGTCATTACCGCAGGGCTGTTTCATTCTAAAATCTGACATTTTATGTATTTACGACAATGCGTCATTTTAGGCTTCAGGAATTCCATCTCACAATGGCTGAAAACACCTAAATTCGTTGCTTAAATCTAGAATGAAATAACCCTGGTCATTACCGCCACTGTTGAAGCCTTAGAAGTAGATCGGGGGTTACTGATTTTAGTTAAATATACAGATCCCTTATTTAGAAAACTTCCCCATCAACACATACCTAACGTAAAAGCAACTTTAGCAGCCGCTTGGACACAGGGAAAGCACAGTAACACAATTGGTGAATTAGATCATCTAGAACAGTCTTTTTGGGTATCTGAATGTAGTTTATCTCAGCGTCTATTTTTAGAACCAGGCAAACCAATTATGATCACCAATTCTCAGGACAATCAGAAATCAGCCGATTTGTTCGCCTTGGGAGAGTTTCCTCACACACTATTAATGCCATTGGAAAGTCAAGGGAAAGTTTTAGGATATCTCGTTTTACAACAATCAACCACCCGTAATTGGGAAACCAAAGACTTAAATTTAATTGAAATGCTTTGCAGTCAATTAAGTGATGCTGTCATTCAGTCCCAAACTTTACGACAAGTACAAAACTTAGTAGAGGAACGTACAGAACAACTCAAGCGAAGCTTAGAAGTACAAGCAAAATTATATGAAAGAACTAAGCAATATGTAGAACAACTACAACAACTCAACGAATTAAAAGATGAGTTTGTTAGCAACATTAGCGATCGCTTGCGTTACCCGCTCACAAATATGCTCATGTCTATTCGTAATCTCTGTTTACCAGGAATAACCGTAGAACGTCAAGACCGATATTTAAACATTCTAGAGTCTGAATGCACTAAAGAAATTAACTTAATTAATGACCTATTAACTCTCCAGAAACTAGAATCTCATCAAGAACCACCACAATTTGAAACCATAAATTTAAATACTAAAATTCAAGCCCTTCTCACCTCTTTTGACCAACCACTAACAGATAAAAGATTAACTATTTCTGTAGAATTACCCAATCAACCTTTAATGCTCCCAACAGAAGTAGAAAGCTTCGATAGAATTATACAAGAGTTATTAACTAATGTCTGTAAATACTCGGAGCATGATACAAATGTTCGCTTTAAAGTAACTCATGAACTTGCAGATGCACTTGATCAGGTTATGATTAAGGTGACAAATACTGGACGGGGAATATCTGAAGAAGAAGCAGCTTATATCTTCGATAAATTCCGTCGCGGTAAAGGCCGCTGGATTCCCGGTACTGGCTTAGGACTTGCTTTAGTTAAGTCTTTAGTCCAGCATCTTCATGGAGCGATCGCCGTTGAGAGTATTCCCATACCCAACTCTCAACTGTGCGAAATTAGTTTTACGCTCACTCTTCCCCTATCTTCTCACCCCATTAACTCCTATTCAAAAAAGTAACCACAGAACATGGCCATTGATACCTCTACCCCCGATAACGACACATCCCTAACAGAAAATTTAGAAACCAGTGAAGTAACTATTCAGGTTGATAAATTATCCGAAAGACAGCGCCAAATTAGCGCCACCATCCAAATTCCCCAACCCATAGAAAAAGTATGGAAGATTCTCACCGATTACGAATCCCTACCCGAATTTATCCCCAATCTTGCCAAAAGTCGCCTTCTTGAACATCCCGATGGAGGAATTCGACTAGAACAAGTTGGCGCTCAAAGTGTACTTAATTTTAAATTCTGTGCGCGGGTAGTCTTAGACTTAGAAGAATTATTTCCTAAAATCATCCAATTCAACATGGTAGAAGGGGATTTCAAAGGCTTTTCTGGGATGTGGTGCTTAGAACCTTATACCCTCAACCAAGAACAAGGTACAATTCTTTGCTATACAATTCAAGTCTGGCCGAAACTGACCATGCCCATATCAATTATTGAGCGTCGTCTCAGTAAAGACCTACAAACCAATCTCCTCGCAATTCGCCAACGGGTTGTAGAAATATTTGCGTAAAAATACTCAATTCTGTATTCTGTAGATATTCCCTATCTAGGAGCTACAGAAACCAAAAAAAGGAAAGAAAAACATCGCAGCTTTTCCATCCTTTTTAGTTTTTTTACAGTACCCCCAGGGGAATTCGAATCCCCGTTACCTCCGTGAAAGGGAGGTGTCCTAGGCCTCTAGACGATGGGGGCGCATTCGCTTGTCTTCGTCACTTTCAACAATGTAACTGATTATTTTGGGAATGTCAACACCTTTTAGAAAAATTTTTCCCACAGCACACAAAAGAAATATTTATCTCTCCTCCTACACCCTTCCCCTTTCCCTCTTGCCATTAACAATAATCCGATTACAATTCCTGTAGAGTTAATATTTATGATGCTGTACATAGGATTTTGAAATTAATGGATCAAAATCTACAATATGGAAACACCTTTTGAAATCACCCTCCAGATGGTGATCACCGTCTTTGCAGGTATTAGCGCTCAGGTAATAGCTGCATACTTCAAACTCCCTAGCATCGTCTTACTACTCCTATTAGGTATCCTTTTAGGGAAAGATGGGCTGGGATTATTACAACCGCATTTATTAGGCACAGGATTAGAAGTGATTGTTTCCCTAGCAACAGCAATCATTTTATTTGAAGGTGGGCTAAAACTAAATCGCCAGGAATTAAGCAAAGTTTCTCTCAGTCTTCAGTTGCTTGTCACATTGGGAACATTGATCACTCTACTCGGTGGCAGTTTAGCGGCTCATTGGTTAGGTGAATTTCCCTGGAATATAGCAGTTCTCTACGCCTCTATTGTGGTGGTGACAGGCCCCACTGTCATTGGTCCGTTAATTCAACAAATTAATGTAGATAGACAAGTAGGAACACTTTTAGAAGGTGAGGGCGTATTAATTGATCCTGTAGGTGCGATCCTAGCTTATGTTGTTTTAGATACTATTTTAAATAGTGATACAGACCCCATCAATGCCATTACTGGTCTAATTTTACGTTTTGGCGTAGGTGCGGCCATCGGCGGCATTGGTGGCTATTTAATGAGTTGGATGTTCAAACGCGCCAATTTCATCTCCTTTGAACTGAAAAATCTGGTGGTATTAGCAGGGTTATGGGTCTTGTTTACCCTGGCACAAATGATCCGCAGTGAGTCAGGAATTATGACCACAGTTGTAGCGGGTGCGGTGTTTGCCAATTCCTCAGTGCCAGAAGAACGTTTATTACGAAGTTTTAAAAATCAACTAACTATCCTCAGCGTGTCTGTTTTATTCATCCTTCTGGCGGCTGATTTATCCATTGCCAGTGTGTTGGCCTTGGGTTGGGGAAGTTTATTCACGGTCTTGGTGTTAATGTTTGTGGTGCGCCCCATTAACATTATTTTGTGTACTTGGAAAAGTGATCTAAATTGGCGACAGAAGTTATTTTTAAGTTGGGTTGCACCCAGAGGTATAGTTTCAGCTTCAGTGGCTTCTTTATTTGCGATTTTACTCACCCAGCGCGGTATTAATGGTGGCGACTCCATTAAAGCTTTGGTATTTTTGACAATTATCATGACGGTGTTTTGTCAAGGTTTAACGGCTGGTTGGCTGGTAAAATGTTTGCGAATTACCTCTGAAGATGCTACTGGGGCAGTAATTGTAGGTTGTAATCCCTTGGGTTTATTAATTGCCCGGTTTTTCCAAGAACGGGGGGAAAGTGTGGTGATGATTGATACTGATCCAGAACGGTTAGCCCAAGCCCAAGCCCAAAATCTGCGGGTAATTGCCAGTAGCGCTTTAGATGGGGAAATTTTGGAAGAGGCGGGTATTGGTTCGATGGGGACTTTTTTGGCAATAACGAGTAATGGTGAGGTGAATTTTGTCTTAGCACAACGGGCGGCGGAGGAATTTAATCCGCCCCGGGTTTTGGCTATATTTCCCCGTCATCCCCAAGGTTCGCCGGCAGTTAATAGTAAGGTAAATCAAGCTTTTGTGTCTGATTTACCGATTAAAAGTTGGAATGAATATTTAAGTAGTGGACAAGTAAAGTTGGGAACAACAACCTTAAACGAGGAGGAATTTGCTTCTCAAGTGCAACATATACAAGACAAAATTAGCGATGGGATTTTAGTCCCCCTATTACTAGAAAGACAGGAACGCTTGCAGGTGATGTCTGCAACTCAAGAATGGGAAATTGGCGATCGCATTATTTATCTATTGTATGATCCTCGTCCCAATTTGTTAAAACTTCTCTCTGGCGCAAGTCAATCTACTCCCCTGACGGTGGAGAAATTACCAGAAGTCGAAGAGGTCAAAGTGAAAACAGTTTAAGATGATTGAAGTAGAGTTTATGAATCACCATTCTACCATTTTTTTGTCATTTATAGCAGAAGGTAGGAGGCAGCACTTCGACTTCGCTCAGTAAACGGAGGCAGGAGGAAAAGCCTTATTATATATGTTTAAAGGATTCATAATGTCCTGATTATCCTGGCTACAGCTATATTTCGGACAGGTCTATTTCAATAGTGCTGAAACCCACATTCCGCACCCACAACTGTCACACCCCAAGGAAACGGATGTATTTAGTACATAAGACCTAATTGTTGAAAGAATTTGTTGAAGCTAAATAGAAATAATTACTATTAAGTTAGAAATACAGTTAAGAAACATGA
>JBJTUF010000009.1:0-3607 GCA_046080565.1 Cuspidothrix sp.
AAATGATGTATTACAGTTTCTTGTTCATTACTATTATCAATAATTTTATCAATTAACCAAAGTGTATCAGGACATTTAATTTTGTGACGAATTAGAGATTTTAATATCTCATGATCTATGCTTGGAAAGTATTTCCGAATATCAGCTTGCAAAACATATTCACTAGAACGGGCAAACTTGGTAAACTGACGTAAAGCTCGATGTGAACCAAACCCAACTCGGTTAGCGTAGGAGTCATGAATGAATGTACTTTCAAAAATGGGAGTAACAACACGACAAAGAGCATGATGTACAACTCTATCACGATAGGGTGCAGCAGAAATTAACCGGGGTTTGGGTTCAAAAATCTCAAATGTTCTATAACTTCCAGGAATATAGGTTTTTGATTTTAGTTCTGCTTGTAGGTTAAATAATTCTTGTTCTAGGTTATGATTGAACTGGAGAACATCAGGTTTAAATCGTTTACATTTTTGCGCTTGTTTTGCTGCTAAGAGTAAATTACTAAAATGTGTAATTTCATGCCAAAGATTTCCATATCTTTTCATGTTTGATAAACTATATAATATCTTATGTTGGGTTATGGCTTCGCCACACTTCGTGAACACTTCGTTCTACTCAACCTACGTGAGATAACATTTGTGCTTTTGTTGTTTTATCCAACTACCTAATTCTGTACCAATTTCATTTATTAGTTTTTGGATATATTCGTAACGCTCGGTGGCAATTAGGTTAAAATCAAAAAGTAATCTTGTCTGGTATCTGAGAATTTCTAATTTGATATTCAAAGATTCCAGTTGTAGCAACTTTTCGGAACTATAACGAGCAATTATCAAACCATCCAAAATATCATATAAACCTGTCGTGATTCTATCTCCCAATAAAAACTTATGATTTTTTGGTAAACGATTGATAATCGGTACATACCATTTAATTAAATCGTAGGTTTTCTGAATAATAGATAAATCGGACATTAGACATCTCCAGAAATTAAATATGCGTATCGTAAAACCCTTGTAGAGACGTTCCATGGAACGTCTCTACATTCTTTTCTGGAAATGTCTATTGTTTAAAACATATTTGAGAGTCGAGCAAATTTTCGGTTTTACCCTACCAAGCTACCCGACTCGGTTTTATATTCGGACAGAATTGTTTCTATCGCTGGGTTAGGTTTGGACTCTTTATATACGCCCGATAAATTCCCATTTACCAGTTCTGACTGTAAAGAGTGCTGGAACAGAACACGACCCGGAAACCGTAGTTGTTGTTACGATTATCACGCGAATTCCTATTGCGATTCGCCGACCGACAGTTCCTAGCATTGTTGTTCCAAGAACCGCCACGAAGGAGTCGGAACTACCTACCCCAGAGAAACTCTACCAGGAAATACTTATTTGCCAACTATTTAGATACAACTTTTAATAATTCTCTTCTTCTTGCCATTTTTTCAATTTATGTGTTATCCTGTAACTATCTCGACTTCTGAAAAAAATTTTTCCGCCAGAGGCGGAGGGGTTAAGAAGGGAAAAGAAAAGAAGAGCAGAGGGTAAAAGAATAAGAGTATAAAGGGCTACAAAGTCCTGGAACAGAACACGACCCGGAAACCGTAGCCGAGGTGACGATCACCACGCGAAGCCCAAGCGCGAGACGCAGACCGACAGTACCAAGCATCGCCGTTCCAAGGGCCGCCACGAAGGAGCTTTATATCACTACCGCTTCTACTATTCCAAGCACTACCTTTTGTAGGCGCGTTTATATAATTATTATGCCAGTCATCTTCGCACCATTCCCACACATTCCCGTGCATATCGTATAAACCAAAAGGGTTAGGGGGAAAAGTTCCTACATCTGTGGTTTGTTGGCGATATTTGCCTTTTGGTGCGGACTTGTAGGGATAATTGCCATTGTAATTGACTAAATCTGGGGTGATGTTATCACCAAAATAAAATGGCGTGGTTGTCCCGGCTCTACAAGCATACTCCCATTCGGCTTCACTGGGCAATCTGTAGTTTTTCTGTGTCTTTTGACTTAACTTTTGACAGAATTTAACTGCATCATCCCAACTGACATTTTCAACTGGGCGGTTATTGCCTGCATCATCCCAACTGACATTTTCAACTGGGCGGTTATTGCCTTTGAAGTGAGAGGGGTTGTTACCTATGATAGCTTGATATTGTGCCTGTGTCAATTGATATTTTCCCATAAAGAAGTTGGGAACTGTCACTTGATGTTGAGGACTTTCAGAACGACTGCTTTTCGCTTCATTTTCCGGTGAACCCATCCAAAAAGTTCCTCCAGGTATGGCAATCATTTCTAAAAATACACCATTTCCTAAATTTTCTGGAAATGATGGTTTAGGATTGATATTTACTGGTGGTTTCGGTGGGTTGGTTGCTGGAGAAATAAACTGGAAAATCTGTTGAAAGGGATTTTGAGAAGTTTGTGGTGGTGGGGTGGGAATAACTATTGTTTTTTGATTTGTTAATGCTGCTAAAACTTCTGTAGCTGATTGATAACGTTTAGCAGGAATATCCCGCAACATTGTTTCTAATATATCTATTAATTCCTGACTTAAAGAAACATATTTTCGCCATTGCCATTCCATTGTGTTAGTGTCAAACAATTCATCTGAACTATCGGATTTGGGAAAATGTCCCGTTAATAATCTCACACAGGTAACGGCTAAACTATAGAGATCACTATTATGGTAAGCCATACCCCGCAACTGTTCTGGAGGTGCATATCCAGGAGTACCTACGGTTGTACCAACTCTGGTTAAAATACTGCCGCTTGTTTCTTTGGAAACGCCAAAATCAATGAGGAATAATTTACCGTTTTTGCTTCTAATAATATTTTCTGGTTTTATATCTCGATGAATAACTTTGTTATCATGGATAAATTGTAAAACTGGTAATAATTCTGTTAAGATATGTCTGATTTGAGATTCGTTTAATTTACCTTGATTTTGAAATTCTTGTAATAAGTTTTGACCATCAATAAAGTCTTGGACTAAATAAAGTCGGTCATCTTGAGAAAAGAAGGCTTCTAAGTCTGGAATTTGGGAATGTTTTCCTAGTTCTTGCAGTCTTTGGGCTTCTTGTTGAAATAATTCTGTAGCTTTTTGTAATGCGGCACTTCCAGCTTGTTGGGGTAAGAATTGTTTAATGACACAGGGTGTATTTAATCGTTTTTCATCTACTGCTTGAAATGTTCTGCCAAAACCACCTTCACCGAGAAATTTAATGGGACGATAACGATCATCTAGGAGAATTTTACTACCGCATTTTTGACAATAGATAGTACCATGGGGATTTTCATGAAGACAGGTGGGATTAAGACATTGACTCATGGTAGATACTGAGTATTTCTAGGTATGATTAGACTATACCAGTTTAGCAATTAACGTAAGTTGCTAGTTACAAATATTCAGGTTTATTTCTCGATTAGATCCCCCCTCACCCCCCTTAGAAAGGGCTACGGTGTACACACAAGTGGGTGTAAAGTAGAAAGGGAAGTCCCTGAGGAGATAAAACAGGTGGAAAATCCAATTTTGATTCATGCACAAGAGCATAAAGGAAAAACATTCGGCGACCCAAGGCTGGTAAAAAGG
>JBJTUF010000010.1:0-5945 GCA_046080565.1 Cuspidothrix sp.
ATGATATTAGCCCTAATATTAGCCTGGAAGAATCTCATGAAATGATCAATAATGCTGAAAAAATGTTAAATTTCTCTAGTCAATACTTTGACAGCAAAAATCATGAAAATACTTGAGAGAAATCAATCTGATATCATTGGTTGAAAAGTTTTCAAGTGGATATACAAATGTTAAATTTCACAACAAAAAGGTTTCAAATATTCTCTTAGGAAGTATAATTTCATCAAATTCATTATTGATAATCTATGTCAGATACAGTTATTCGCGTTGAAAACCTGGGTAAAAAATATATTATTGGACATCAGCAGCAGGAACGTTATACAGCACTGCGAGATGTAATTACTAATAAGGTTAAATCTATTGGTAGTTTAATAAATCCTAAAACCAAGAATGAAAATCCTGAATTTGAAGAATTTTGGGCTTTAAAAGATGTATCCTTTGAGATTAAACAGGGTGATAGAGTTGGGATTATTGGACGTAATGGGGCGGGAAAATCAACATTATTGAAGATTTTAAGCCGTATTACTGAACCAACAAAAGGGAGTATTAAAATTAAGGGTAGGGTTGCCAGTTTATTGGAAGTGGGGACTGGGTTTCATCCAGAATTGACAGGGAGAGAAAATATATTTCTCAATGGGGCAATTTTGGGCATGGGGAAGGAGGAAATTAAGCGGAAGTTTGATGAGATTGTGGCGTTTGCTGAGGTGGAGAAGTTTCTGGATACACCAGTGAAACGGTATTCTTCGGGGATGTATGTGCGGTTGGCGTTTGCGGTGGCGGCGCATTTAGAACCGGAGATTTTGATTGTAGATGAGGTGTTGGCGGTGGGGGATATTGAATTTCAGAGAAAGTGTTTAGGGAAAATGAGAGACGTAGGACAGCATGGCAGAACAGTTCTCTTTGTTAGTCATAACTTAGTGGCTTTAAAACAATTATGTTCAACTGCCATTTATTTAAAAAACGGAATGATTCAAAGTACGGGAAATACCATTGATGTCATCAAAAGCTATCTTGATAGTAGCAGTATAATTGATAGTTATTCAAATACAATCAAATCATCTTTTCTGCAATTGGAAAATGTAGTCAATGCTGATAAGACCTACTTAAGTAGTGATTTGACTTGTTATGCTGGAAGTTTATGTACTTTCAATCTTACTTTTTATACAAAATACCAATTGAATAATTGTTACTTAAATCTTCATATAGAAGATGATCAAGAAAAAATATTAGTCCATGCAAGAAGTGATCAACAAGAATTTTATCCAAATTTTGATGAAGGAAGTTTTAAACTGTCTATTTGCATTGAAGCTCTAAATTTAGAACCGGGCTGTTACTCAATTTGGTTTAGAGTATATAGTAGACAAAGTAAAGACGATTTTATTTGTGATTCCGAAAAGTATGTACTTAATATTATTGGTGAACGCCAACTATTTCACGGATTTGTACATGTAAAAACTTACTGGAGTCAACCAGAAAGTATTAAGTATTAAGTATTTAATTGCATTAATAAAAAGCATTATTAATTATGAAAATTCTAATTTGGAATCCCTATGTTAGTCTTGGTGGTGGATTGCGTTTATTACTACAATTGTCAGACGCAATAGCTCGTCATCCCGATGTTAAATTAGTAAGATTGGCACTTCCTTCTGGTTGTATAAATAACCATGAAATTCTTAATAATAAAAAAGTGAAAATTTTTGAACTAAATCAGTTATGGCTAGAAAAACATCAAAGAATTTTAGGAATTAAAGGTACAACAAGGCTCAAATTCCTATTACGGCGTTTACTACCTCAAACTTTAGCTAAAGGTAAACAAAAACAATTTCAAAATGCGATTGAAGACTGTGATTTAATTTACTGTCCTTGGCCTCACCGACTCAGCTTTCCCATTACCGATAAACCAGTAATTTGTACTTTTCAAGATGCTACGCTATTAGAATTTCCTGAAATTATTGGGGGACAAGCAACCCATTTAGAATGGCAACTCTCAAAAGTGTGGATGGAAAAATCCACTAGCATAGTTGTTTCATCAAATTCTACTAAAGAGAGATTGATTAAGCAATTTGGAGAAATCTGTGAAAAAGCCAACATAATTCATCATGCCATATTACCAGAAACACAACAAAAAGTACCTTTAGTCTGTTCTAAGTTATCAGATAAACTACCTAAAAAATATGTAATTTTCCCGGCTAATATAATGACACATAAAAATCATTATAATATGTTGGTAGCTTGGTCACGGTTTCAACGTCGTAAAGAATTTCCTTTAGTTTTGTTTGGTGCGGGGATAGAAAAGCTTAATTACTCAAATCCTAATTGGCCAGAATCTTGGATAGCCACAAGACTTACTGGAGTGATTTATCGAACTAATCTAAGTTTAGGAGAAGATATTTATGCGTTAGGTTATGTCGATGATGCTGATGTTATCAGTTTAATTAGTCAAGCAACAGCGTTAATCATGCCCACTTTAGCAGAAGGTGGTGGTAGTTTCCCTGTGGAAGAAGCTTTAACCTTTGGAGTACCTGTTTTGTGTTCTAATATTGCAATAATGCAAGAGCATCTTTCTTATAGAAGTGCTAAAATAGCTTGGTTTGATCCTGACTGTCCTAGTTCTATAGTTGATGCGCTAAATAATTTTTTTGATAATTATTCAGATTATAAGCAATCAGCTATTGATGGTATAACAGATCCTCGTCCTTCATGGAATGATATTGCCAGTCAATATGTTAAAGTATTTCATGAAGCATTGAATAAGTATTAATAAGGTTAATATAATTATGCACAAAATTCCTGTTTATCAACCCTCTCTTGTCGGTAACGAAAAAAAATACGTTAACGATTGTCTTGACTCTAATTGGATTTCTTCAAAGGGTAAATATGTTCAACTCTTTGAAAAAGAATTTGCTAGTTATGTTAAAGTCAATTATGCTACGGGAGTATGTAACGGTACAGTAGCTTTACATTTAGCTTTATTAGCTTTAGGAATTGGTCAAGGAGATGAGGTAATTGTCCCCACTTTAACCTATATTGCTTCAGTAAATACTATCACTTATACTGGAGCAACTCCTGTTTTTGTGGACTCACTTCCTGATACTTGGCAAATCGATCCTGAAGATGTTATTAGAGCGATTACACCGCAAACTAAAGCTATATTAGCAGTGCATCTTTATGGACATCCTTGTGATATGTTAGCCTTAAAAGAAATAGCAAAAAAACATCGCTTATTTTTAATAGAAGATTGTGCTGAAGCTATTGGTTCATTATATCAAAATCAGCACGTTGGCACTTTTGGAGATGTGGCTACTTTTAGCTTCTATGGTAATAAAACCATTACCACAGGTGAAGGAGGCATGGTAATTACTAATGATCAAACTATTTTCGATCGAGCCGTTCATTACAAAGGGCAAGGTTTAGCCAAATATCGGGAATATTGGCACGACGTAATCGCGTATAATTACCGCATGACTAATATTTGTGGGGCGATTGGATTAGCTCAATTAGAACAAATTGAGACAATTCTTAAAAAGAAACGTCATATTGCGGAACTCTATAAAGAGTTACTCAAAAATACAAATTTTGAAGTTCAAGGCGAAATAGGCAATGTATATCACTCCTATTGGATGGTTTCTATTCTTATTTTGCAAGCAAATCAAAGGGATACAGTAAGAGATTACCTAGCACAAGCTGGAATCGAGACTCGTCCAGTATTTTATCCTGTGCATACTATGCCGATGTATTCCCAGAAATATCAACGTCATAAAAATGCTGAGGATATTGGATGGCGAGGAATTAATCTTCCTAGTTATCCTGATTTATCTGATGAACAAATCAAATATATTTGCAATACTTTAATAGCTTCAAGCATTTAATATTCAGAAACAAGTTTTATGAACTATATAAAGATTAGGTTATTACACGGTTCTGATGCACAAGATTTAAGTAATCTTTTACTAAGTAGTTCACCAGAATATATTAAGTATTTTCATCCTTTTGATTTTCAGGTATTGTCAATCAAAAAGCAACTTGATAGTGCGTTTAATGATAAATTTTTTGGAATAGAAGTAGAAGATAGTAGTGTAGATAATTCCAAATTTATTGGCTTTTATATGTTAAGAGGTATGGATGAAGGATACATAGAGCCGATGTATGGAGTTTTTATTGATCAAGAGTGGCAAAATAAAGGAATAGCTAAATTAACTCTTTACCATGCTGAATGTTTTTGTAAAATAAATTCATATAAACGTCTATTGCTCAAAGTAAATCCTGATAATTATATAGCTAAAAATCTATATGAATCTATCGGGTTTAAATTTTTAAAAGAGGATATTAAAATTAGTAATATTGTTTTGTTTAAAGATTTATAATTCATTAGGAAAATATTTCTATTATGAAAATAGGTTATTACTTGGGGAGTGCAAGTTTACATGGTGGAGGAACTGCTCCATACGCTTGGCGCATCCTTGACTTATTATTAAGTCATAGTAAAAATAATGATATTGAGATTATGATTTTATGTACTGAAGAAGTACAAAAAGATTGTATTGAATTAATTAATAAATATCAAGCGAAAGCTGAAATATACTTGCTATCACACAATTTTAATTTATTTCAACGTTCAGGAAGAATATTAGGAGTTGTTCTAGGCAAAATACTTGATAAACTGAAAATTAACAATAAATTAGCTTTAATTTTTAATCCTAGTTATCGCCAGTTTGCTTCCTTAGATATTGATTTACTTCATGTTCCTTATCAAACACCACCTATTTATGATTTACCTTATCCTTTTATAGTCACAATGCACGATGTTCAAGAGTTACATTTTCCTGAATTTTTCACTCCAGAAGAGCGTGCTTTGAGAGCAGAGTATTATTGGAAATCTCTTAAATATTCTAGAGGTGTAGTTGTCTCCTTTAATCATGTTAAACAAGATTTAATTAAGTATTTTAATTTGCCTAAATCTAAGGTTTATGTTTGTCCACTTCCCTACAATCAAATTAAACTCGCTGCTCCTACTCAAGAAGAAACAGAATTTTATACTAAAAAATATAGTAATCTAAAAGATTTTATCCTTTATCCTGCTCAAACGTGGCAACATAAAAATCATTTATCTCTAATTAAAGCAATAGAATTAATCAAAACTCAACATCAACGCTCTATAAATCTAGTTTGTACTGGCAAAAAGAATTCCTTTTTTGATGAAACCATACAAAAATACTTAATAAACTCACCTGTATCAAAGCAAGTCCATTTTATGGATATTGTACCTGAAACTGAATTATATTGGTTATATAAAAATTGTGCTTTAGTAGTTGTTCCTACTCTATATGAAGCGGGTAGTTTTCCTTTATTAGAAGCAATGTTTTTAGAAGTTCCTGTTATTTGTTCTTCGGTTACATCTTTACCAGAAACTATTGGGGATTCAAGATTTATTTTTGACCCGTTAAATATAGAAGAAATGGGAAATTTAATTGTAAATATGTTAAATGATGAACCATTAAGAATGGCTAATATAAAAAATAACCAAGCTAGAATTGAAAAACTGACTAAAATAAATACCTTTGATAATATTCTCAATGTTTGGAAGAATTTTTGCTAGTTTTATCTTAGATATACCTTTAGTCCAACAGATAATAGCGAAATTACAAAGATTAGCTGCTAGAAAATATTAATAAGATGAAATTAGCATAAAAATGAAAACCGATAAATTATTCTATCGAATTTTTCTCAATCAACCCTCACTAATAGCGGAATTAATACCAAATATTCCCTTTGATTGTGAATTTGAATATAGCGCCCCCGTCATTAAAGAAAAAGAAACCCGTTTAGATGGATTATTAACACCTATTGATGATAATCCTGAAATACCCCTAATATTTCTCGAAGCACAAATGCAGAGAGATAAAAAATTTTACAGTCGCTATTTTCGGGGTATTTTTAGCTATCTT
>JBJTUF010000011.1:0-25737 GCA_046080565.1 Cuspidothrix sp.
ATTACGTCTTTTTTACCTGATTTGATTAGTGAACTTGATTATTTAGTGAAGTTTACACAACAAAATCTTATCTTTATTTCTGCTTGACTACCTACTCAATTCTCCTCAAAGTTTTTTTCGACTTTTTCAGCAAACCCTAACTAGCTATTAGCTATCATTATTATCTATCTTGGATGAGCATTATTCGTGAAGATTAAAAAATACTAAGATTATATTATATTTCTTTGCATATTTACATTTGGCATCTTGTCAATAAGAGTAGGGTGGGGGTTGCCCACCGTAGCAAATCATCTCAAACTGTTTTTATTTTTCATCACCAAAATTGTACCAGCCATACCAATGCAGTACAGCTAACCAGACCGCAGATAATAAAGCTGCCATACTCAAAGTTAAACCAGTCAAGGGAATTAAAAAACCAAATACGGGTAAGACAAGACCAGCAAGAGTACAAATAATTGCGGCTAAAGAAAGACGGCGATTTGTTCCTAAAGGATAGATTAAAATTAGTAAAATTAAGGAAATTATCAACCAAGCCAATTCGGCATTCATTACCCTTGTCATGTATGTTAAAGTCAGTACACAGGAAAAGAAAATTCCGGCGGTAATGGCGAGATTTTTTAAAGTTATGGGTAGAGATAAGTACAGCAGTAATATCCACCATAAAAACACAGCCGGGGCTAATAATAATAATCGGGGAATAATGCCAGTTTTGCCAATTGGTTTAGTGCTGGTAAAGACACCAAAGGGATTTTTTACAGAAACATTTTCGGCAAAAGTCCAAGTAAATTGGGTACTTTGATCATCAACTTTGATATTATTAGGAATAATGCCACTGGCAAAATCGGCATTATTAAAATTAGCAATGGCAACTAGACGGAAATTAGAAAGTAATTGATTGGTCGCACTATAAACCCAACGGGGTCCACCTTGGGCTTGATAGGTAACTTTAAAAGTGGTTGTTTCTCCTGGTGCGAGGGTGAAGGGAAAACTATAATTATTGGGATTGGTTTGTTTTAAAGTTGTTCCATCTCTTGCCACTTTATAACTAGCAAGGAGGGAATAACCATTCGGTGGTGGTACATCAAAGAAAAAGTTATTAATATCATTTAATTGGTTAATAACTTTATAATCTGCGGTGTATTCTGTTTGATAAATTGAACTCCGATTTTGAACATCTACACTTTGATTTATTTTGACTTGAATTTGTGAACCATTTAAAGTTAAGTAACGAGTCACTTTCTGTTTATCATTAACTTTAACAACTTTGCCATTTACTTGGGTGGTATAAATATAAGGTTCTTCGGTAATGTAGCGAACTTGGGGGGCAATTTGTTCTAGTTTATCACCGGCAACACTAGCAGCAACTTGGGCAACTTTGGCCTGTTCCCAATAATGATAACGATTGCTTAATGTTGAACAGAGAAAAAAGCCAGTTACGACCAAAATTAAAATTAAAGCTAAATGTTGTAATCCTTGTAATAATTGGGAGTAACGAATAGACCAATTACCAAAAAAAACTGCTTGTTCTGTAGGATCTTTTCGTAAAGAAAAACTAATCAGGGCAATTGCCACACCCAAGGCTAAAATTAAAAAGACTAATAATAATGAACCTTGGAGTAATTGTGTCCCAAATTGTACTAATTCTTGGGGATGGGTTAAATCTGGTAAACCGGGAATACCTTTTGCGTCAACAGACATAAATAGATATGGGGGTAATTTTTATATTCTGACTGATGTAAGATAGGAAAAGTTGCTATATAATTACTTGGTGATATATAGGATTCCTATTTGAGTTTTGAACAAAATTAGGTATTGTAGGGTGTGTTAGAACGGAGTTCATAACGCACCAAACCCTTGATAATGGTGCGTTACGCTATCGCTAACACACCCTACGGATATTTCAAAAATCAAATATTAGTTCTATAGTTGATTGATATGTCATCAGTAATTTTGTTTTCCTGTTCCCACTTCTGAAATAAGCAAAAAACATGGCGATTGCGATTGATTTTGGTACAAGTAATACAGTTATAACTCGTTGGAATCCGGTAACGCAACAAGCAGAAACCCTGAATTTACCGGGTTTATCTACACAACAATTTCTGAATCCTCCCCTAATTCCTAGTTTAGTTTATGTAGAAGATGCCAGTTTGGGTAAAGTTATAGCTGGTCAAGGAGTGCGCGATCGCGGTTTGGATACAAAAACCGATGCCAGGTTTTTCCGCAGTTTTAAACGGGGAATTGGTGCAGATATTCAGGGTTTTTTACCGGAATTAGATGGTAAAGAAATTACTTTTGAACAAATTGGAAAATGGTTTTTAACAAAGGTAATTGAAGAATTAGCACCCCTAGAAGGGGGAATAGATTCCTTGATTTTAACTGCACCAGTAGATAGTTTTGAAGCCTATCGTTACTGGTTAGGAAAGGTTTGTCAATCATTACCTGTAGAACAAATCAGAATGTTAGATGAACCCACTGCTGCTGCTTTGGGTTATGGTTTCACAGATCCAGGAACTTTGCTAGTTATAGATTTTGGTGGTGGAACTTTAGATTTATCTTTGGTAAGTTTAGATCAAGCTACACAAGCTAAAACTAAACCTGTAGGATTTTTGCTGAAATGGGGTAATAAAAATCTGGGTGAAGATTCTAAACAAAAAATCAAAACGGCGCGGGTATTAGCCAAAGCAGGGCAAAATCTAGGGGGAACTGATATTGATAATTGGATAGTAGATTATTTTGCTAAAACCCAAGGATTACCCATAAGTTCTCTCACTATAAGATTAGCAGAACGGGTCAAAATTCAATTATCTAGTCAAGAAAAAGCTAGTGAAGTTTATTTTAATGATCAAACTTTTGAAACTTATGAAATAAATTTAGATAGACAAACTTTTGAAAATATTTTAAAGGAAAATGGATTTTTTGATAAACTCCATGATGTGATGATGACCCTATTACAACAAGGGCGACGCTACGGGATAGAAATTGATGATATTAATACAGTTTTATTGGTTGGTGGTACTGTCCAATTGCCAGTGGTGCAGACATGGATAGAACAATATTTTGAACCGGAAAAAATTCGTCGTCAATTGCCTTTTGAAGCTATCGCCCACGGTGCATTACAAATTACCCAAGGTATCGAAATTAAAGATTATCTTTATCATAGCTATGGGGTGCGTTATTGGGATCGTCGTCATCAACGTCACAGTTGGCATCCTATTATTAAAACTGGACAACCTTACCCCATGAGTCAACCTGTAGAATTAGTTTTGGGTGCTTCTATGGAAAATCAACCGAGTATTGAATTAATTATTGGGGAGTTAGGGGCGGAAACTGGGGGAACAGAGGTATATTTTGATGGCGATCGCTTAATTACTCGTCAATTAGATAGTAGTGCGACTATCGTTAAACCTCTCAATGATACAGCAGAAGCGAGTAAAATTGCTAAACTATCACCTCTAGGTTTTCCAGGTAGCGATCGCATTAAAGTCCAGTTTCAAGTTGATGAACAACGCTTTTTAAGAATTACTATTGAGGATTTATTAACCAATAATACATTAGTTGAAAATAAACTTGTAGCCCAGTTGAGTTAAAGATAAAAACATTAACATATCCCCCTTCTTAAAGAAGTTGGGGGGATCTAAACCTCAAAATTTATCTGATCATATAAATCACTCAAACTTATCTGAAAATTCATTGTTTCTAAGGTCAAAATATCAGATTCAGATTGTAATTCTGTGAAAATCCATTTACTATCAGTGGTTTTCACATATTGCATAACATGATATTGATATTGATTAATTAAAATATATTCTTTAAATTCAGGTATGGAACGATAATACATGAATTTATCACTTTGATCATAATTGCTAGTTGATTTTGATAAAACTTCAGCAATTAATAAAGGATTCATCACTGTAGTTTTAGTTGCATCTGCATAAATAGGTTCTCCTGAAATCACCATCACATCAGGATATGTATATTGCCGATAATGGGGTATCCATAACCGCACATCACCAATATAAACATCATAACTTTTCTTTTTTAAGGCAAATTTCAGATTAGCGTAAAAGTTACCCGCTATTTTATTATGATTTGTTGTCCCTCCAGTCATAGCTATAATCTCTCCATCTCTGTATTCGCTTTTAGAGTCTGCTTTTTCTTCTAGTTCTAAATATTCTTCTGGAGTATAGTACCGTGTTTGTGTAAGCATAATATCAACCAAAAGTTAATGATTGTGATCAATATCCGTTCGTAGTCAGGACTTCAGTCCTGAAAAGAGGAATAAATTCCTCACTACTAACTTATCCTACAATACTTGCAATTATATTGCATTTTGGATCGCTGTTTCTGGCCCTACTAGAGATAGATAAGGTGTTTGTAAATATTTGCAAGCTGCTGTCATAGAATCACTTGCAGTCACATTATTAATCAATTCAGGAAATTGTTGATCAAACTCAATTCCTAAACCTAAAATTTCATACCAACCATATATTTGGGCAATATGTCCATTAGTTTGTTTACCTAAAGCATATTGACCAATAATTTTATTTTTAGCAGTTTGTAAATCTTCTGCTGAAAGTGGCTGATTAGATAGTAATTCTACTTCTTGGCGCAGTCCATTCATAGCAATTTCAGTATTTTCTGGTGCTGTGCCAATATAAACTACAAAAGAAGCGGGGAAAAGTCGAGTAGAATAAATAGCAGAAACATCATAAGCTAAACCTTGCTTTTCTCGTAATTCTACAAATAAACGACTGGAAAGACCATTACCTAAATAAGTTGCTAGTAATTTCAAAGCAGCATATTCTGGATGATTAACTGATACACCTAAATAACCCAACATAATAATTGATTGTTGACTATTTAAAGGTTTTAGACAAGATTGGGGTGATACAGTAATAGATGCTAAATTCAGAGTAGGTTTAGTTGTAGTCGGTATTTGCCAATCACCAAAAATGTTGTTAACTAATTTCTCCGCCTGTGCTGCTGTAATATTACCAGCTATACTAATCACAATATTATCGGGGCGGAAATGGGTTTGGTGATATCGGATTAAATCATTACGGGTAATATTGTTTATAGTTGTTTCATCACCTAAAACAGACAGAGAATAGGGATGATTTTGGTATATTACCTGGCGTAATTGTTCAAAAGCTAGACTATAGGGTTGTTCTTTTTGAGAACGAACATCTTGTAATGCTAACCGTTTTTCTAGTTGGATTTGATTTTCAGGAAAGGTAGGCGATCGCAATAATTTTCCAGCTAATGCTAAAATTTCCCCAAAATCAGCCGTTACTGTTTTTAAAGATAGTAAAAAATAATCCGTTGACGCATCTGTACCTAAACTTGCTCCCACAGATTCGACTTTTTCTGCAATTTCCAAACTCGATAACCCATCACATCCCTTGGTCAGTAAAGCTGATAACAAATGTGCTAAACCAGCCTTTTCTCGCTGTTCATGACAACTACCAGCACGAATAAAAATTCTCGCAGCCACAATATCAGCAGCTTGATTTTTTGACACTAATAAAACCATGCCATTGCTTAATACAGTGCGTTCAATCACAGATTTACTATTAATAGTTTGCATTCGTAATTTCAGAGGTAAATAACTAACAAGGTTTGAGAATTGTTACAGCATAATTAGCAATAGAAAGATATTTTTGAGCTAATTTTTGCAGTTGTTGAGAATTGAAAGATTTAATTTGTTGAGGATAGGTAATAGCTAATTCAGCTTCAGCTATGGTATGATAATAGCCATAAAGACTGCTTAACTGATTGGGCGTTTCCGTAGAAAAAGCATACTCATGACATAAAAATCTTTGAATGCGGTTTAGTTCTTGTAGAGTAATTTCTTGATTTTGCAATTCTTGTAAATGTACACAAATCAAATTCTCAACTCGTTCCAGATATTCTGCATCTAACCAAGCCGTAATTGTGAATAAACTTGATTCTTTTTGTAGAGATAAATTACAGCAAACTTCTTGCACAATTTGCTTTTCTTCCCGCAAATCATAGACTAACCGAGAAATTCTCCCTTCTCCTAGCAACACTGATAATAATTCTAAACCATAAACAGTTTGAATATCTGATACTCCTGGAATTTTCCAAGCCATCATTAACCGCGCCTGTTCTAGTCGAGGTAAAATTAATTCATCGCGACGAATTCCCTGAATTATTGGTGATGCAATTTTAGTAACTTGAGGACAACAATCTCGTTGTGGAAAATCTGCAAATGTTCGTTTTACTAATTCTCTAGCAGCATTTTCTCCTATTCCCCCCACCACAACCACAGTCATATTTTCTGGTTGATAATAACTGCGATAAAAACAACGCATCGCTTCCGGTGAATGTTCCATTAATTGCGCTTCTGTTCCCAATACAGAACGTCCGTAGGGGTGGTTTTGATAAACATTTTTAACAAGAGATTGAAAACCCAACCAATCGGGATCATCATTATACGAACGGATTTCTTCTAATACCACATCCCGTTCTTTGATAAATTCATCATCAGGAATAGCTGCATTCAGGAGTAATTCTCCTAAATGGGGGAGGGTATGATCTAGGTAATTAGCAGCAGTTGTAATGCAATAATGGGCATAATCATGACTGGTAGCAGCATTACTAACGCCCCCAATTTTTTCGATGTGATAATCAAATTCCCCAGGTAGCAGGTTAGGTGTACCTTTGAAAATCATGTGTTCTAAAAAATGTGCCATCCCAAACCAAGAGTCTGGTTCAAGGTTAGCACCTGCACGCACCCAAACATCCGCTACCACTACAGGTGTAGTGACAATTTCTTGATGAATGAATGTTAAGCCATTCTCTAGTGTGACAACAGAAGCAGAAAACACGCTGTTAGTTAGTTGTTTTAACAATTTTTTGTAGCTTCAACCACAACTTAATTATGTTATTTTAACCTTTATTTTTAGGTCTTATGCTAATTTTATCTGAATCTGCACAGAATAATCATCATCCGTATTTATCTGTGTTCATCGGCGTTCATCTGCGTTCAGTAATTTTGGAAATCTCATTCTATGTAAATACATCTCAGATTTAGTATTAATATAACAAAACTAAGAACGAACCACAGAGGACACAGAGAAATAAGAGATTAAAAGTTTTCTGACTTTATAGCGTTTCCTAATCATATCGAGTATATTACAGCCCCCTCCTCGCTTGCTGTGAACCAGCGCTGTAGGCGGGTTTCCCATCGTAAGCGACTGGTGAACCCGAAGGGATTGGGGGTTGGGGGTGGGGTTCTTGTACCTTACTGCGTAAATTTGATGAAAGTTATCCTGTAAATCCTTCAATCCTGGATATCCTGATTGTGATAATAATAAGATTAGGATATTTCATCTATATTTATCATAGCGGGCAAGATGCCCGCACCACTAAAAATCTAACTATAAAATGTTGATTTCCATGTAGCTAAATCTGCTAAGGATCTATCCCGATAACGTCCATATTTCTCCGGTTTACTTTTGATTCTCACACTCAAATCTGGCACAATTCCAAAATTAGGGGCCATTGGTTGAAAATGTTTAGGTTCAGCAGAACTGATAAACTCAAATAACGCCCCCATCATGGTGGTATTAGGTAATATCAAAGGTTCTTTTCCTAAAGCTATTCTCGCGGCATTTGTTCCTGCTAACCAACCTCCCGCAGATGCAGCAGTATAACCTTCTGTTCCTATTAATTGTCCAGCAGCTAATAAATTAGCACGGTCTTTAAATTGCAAACTTGGTAACATTAACTGGGGTGCATTTAAAAATGTGTTGCGGTGCATTACTCCTAATCTGACAAATTCGGCTTTTTCCAAACCAGGTATCATTTGAAAAACTCGTTTTTGTTCTCCCCAACGCAAATTAGTTTGAAAACCGACCATGTTCCAAAGTTGACCAGCTTTATCTTCTTGTCTTAATTGCACAACCGCATAATTACGTTCTCCTGTTCGATGATCAGATAAACCCACTGGTTTGAGGGGACCATATCGCATGGTATCTTCTCCCCGTCGTGCCATTTCTTCAATTGGTAAACAAGCTTCAAAAAATTTCGCGCTTTCTTTTTCAAAGTCTTTTAATTCTGTTTGTTCAGCTTGACAAAGTGCTGTATAAAATTGTAAATATTGCTCTTTGGTCATGGGACAATTCAGATAAGCTGCTTCACCTTTGTCATAGCGAGAAGCCATAAAAGCAATATCTTTATCAATAGAATCTCCTAAAATAATTGGACTAGCTGCATCAAAAAAGTTGAGATATTCTAAGCCTGTAAAATGCTGTAAATCTGCCGATAAATCGGGACTGGTTAATGGTCCAGAAGCTAAAACAACAATACCTTCAGGAATCTCTTTAACTTCACCGCGACGGAAATCAATTAAGGGATGATTTGCCAAAGTTTGGGTTAAGTCTTCTCCAAATACTCCTCTATCTACGGCTAAAGCACCACCGGCGGGTACTGCGTGTTCATCTGCTTTGGCAATGATAATAGAACCGAGTTGGCGGAGTTCTTCGTGTAATAGACCGGCGGCGCGATCGCTCGCCATAGCCCCGAAAGAGTTACTACAGACCAATTCCGCCAAATTTTCCGTATGATGGGCAGGACTGAAGCGTTTAGGGCGCATCTCGTGGAGAATTACCGGTACTCCGGCCTGGGCTATTTGCCATGCTGCTTCTGTACCTGCCAGTCCGCCGCCTATTACTTGTATGGGTTCTTGTGTCATAGTTGTTTTTTCCTGCTTTTTTATTATTGCTTTGGTTATAATAACAATTAATAATAGGTTACAATGATTAATGCTCAATCCTCAAGTTATTAAATTTATCAATTGTGGTATTTATGACTATGAATATTAGCCTTCAACCAGAACAGGAACAGTTAATTCAAGCGAAATTGCAAACTGGTAAATATGAAAATGCCTATCAGGTAATTGTAGCAGCTTTGCAGTTATTAGAGGAAAGAGACAAACATTATGAACAATGGTTAGAAGAAACCCGTAAAAAAGTAGCTGTGGGTATTGAACAAGCTAATATGGGACAATTGACTGATGGTGATGTTGCTTTTGCTAAATTGCGAGAAAAACTTGCTACGAAAGGTGAATCTTCGCAATGAGTAATTACAGTTTAACAGATCAGGCAATTGAAGATATCAATGAAATTTGTGATTATCTATCAGGCTTCAATTTAGATTCTGCAAATCAATTTTTAAATAATATTGAGCAAAAATGTCAAGTGTTAGCACAATTTCCTAACATGGAGCGTAGTTATGCTGAATTATCACCAGAATTACGAGGAATATCTGTTAATCCCTATATTATTTTTTATCGGTTGATAAAAGATGATGTAGAAATTATCCGAGTTGTTAATGGATATCGTAATCTTGAATCTTTGTTTTCTGAATCTGAAATTTAAGGATTTGGTAGACTATATCCACGCCAACGAAGTAAAACTGCGGCTTGGGCTTTACGTAACATAAAAGGATCAGCTTCGTGTCGGAAAGGTATTAAATTTAATCTTTCTGTTTCTGTCAATTGACTACTAGAATTTTTCTCTAGTAAGGTATTATATTCTTCCATATCTGCTGCTGTTTTTTGACTATGGAAAATTTGCCAGAGAGTATTATCATCTAATTTATCTAATGCTGCAAGTTCGGCTTGAAATTCCTCTGGTACATCATCCCATGCTGGTGGACTACCGACTTCTAAAGCATGAAGCATGACTTCTTCTAAAGGACGTTGAGTAGCATGAGCGGTATTGACTAACCGTTGATAGATAATTTCGGGTATTTGCAGGGTAACAGTTGCATTAGTCATATTTAATAAATAATTGAATTTTCATTGACTCAGATAGTAATAGTTCCAGTATATCCTGTTTTATTCCACTCTGAATTTTCATTTCATTATTTACCATATTTCCGTTTTATATATTTAATTTCTTCTCGTAAACCATTAGCATGGATAAGACCAACATAGCCTCCAAATTTAAACTGACCTTGGTTATTATAAATAGAAATGTGAGGAACATGAGCAAAGTTATCACGTAACTTGAGATATCCACTTCCATCTACAAACTTAAAGTATTCTTCTGTTCCAGGAATAGTTTTTTCTAGGTTTCCTAGAATTCCAAAAGAACTCATACCAGGAACTTTTTCCAGTCGTTTAATTACCAAATTAATAATTTTTTCCTCATGACCTAAAATATGATCTGTAATCATTTTAGCCGTTTGTGGACAATTCCAATATCCAATATGAGCGTCTGCTGCACCGGCAGCAATAGCACCTAAATCAAGAAGTTTATTAATAGCGGTGATATCACTTACTGTTTTCGCTATTTGACGCACAAAATCTTCTAAATTATTGGCATTATCAATAATAAATTTATCTGTTACTACAATATTAGAATCTGGCTTGATTTCCAAAATAGAACTAATTGGATAAGCAATCATATCTGAAGAATGAATAATATTTAACCATCGCAAAGGAGATTCTTGTGATTGACATTTTAGTTTTACTTGTTCAGATGGAATATCTAACAGCATATTAAATAAAATTACTGGTAAACCCATTGTAGTGATGCTTTTTAATTGCACCTCTTCATTAATTAATGACCTAAATTTAAAAGCTGGATCATCATTATCAAAGTTATCAGAAAATAACATATCCCATAAAATTACAGTTCCCATTGAATGGGCAATTATATGTAACTCTTTTTCCTGTGAGTGATGTGTAATAAAATCTTCTAAATGTTCAGTGATTAAGTGTCTAATTTTCTTTCCTCTCCGAGAGTTTAGGTAAGTAAACGCATCACCGACAAAATCTGATATAAAACCTTCTCTTAAATCTTTACCTCTTAAAATATCCTGACTATCAACATAAGGATTTTCTTGTTTAAATTTTTGTAAGTCTTGATGAATAAAATTCCAGACTTTACCTTTATTATTTAAAATATCTGCATAAAAACCAGAATGAAAATGAGGTAATTTTTCACCTCTTTGGGAAAACTCTGTTTGAATTAACTTTTTGAGAGGTTCTGCAAATTTAACCTTTGATTCTGCAACTCCGTGAATAAAAAGTACAAGCATAGCTATATTTAAGGTAAAAACAATAATATTGTAAATTGATGATGATAAATTAGGAAGATATGTATAAAAACTTAGGCGTTGCTGAATCAAGGTATGAAAATAAAAATCTAATAATCTGAAATACCCGTCATTTAATAGTTTAGCGATGCCTACGGCGAGCGAAGCTATCGCAACTAAATACAAATCATACCCAAAATCAGCAACGCCATTATTATCTTGATTTTTTCGTCCAAGTGCGATCTTTTATCTGTGCTTACTTATTTAATTTTCGGTTAAAGACTGAAAAATATACGGTTGCTACTATGTTTGATGCCATGAGTTTACCGTATATTTCTTAACTAAGAATTATAAACAGTGAAGTGGCAAATGTCAATATCCATTTTTTGAATATACCACCAAAAACTAACATACCCTAATTATAGAAGGATTTGGGTATCTTTTGATTCATAAATACTTGGGAATTTTATGGGAAATGCACGGTGGGCAAAAAGTTTGATGCCATGAGTTCGCCGTGCATTCTTAAAACTTAGATTATAAGTTTCATCTACTATGTATATAATCGCAAAAATCTTGATCTGCCTTTCGGGTTCTCAATTTGATCTCCTTTTCGGGTTCTCAATGCGTTTTAAGCCTTACTCGTCTTTACAAGTAAACTTTATATACATACTTTAAGTAATAAACCGTTAAGTAGCAAATGTCAATACCTATTTTAAAAATCACAAAAAGATTCATGTCTTCCATTTCTCAGAGACATCGGGGAATTTATTAAATTAATTGTTTTAGTCCAGCAGCCATAATTTCACCCAAGTTATCAGCAAGAATAGATAAACCCGGTTTAAGTTGCCAATCCTGAACTTTTTTTGCTGAAAGAAACCCATGCGCGGATGCGTTTCTTAGAGCTTTAGCAAGTTTAACAGCATCTTCCCAAGAAGAAATAGAATTAGCTTTAATAATCCAACGTTCAATGATTTTTTTATCTCCAGCAGTTACTGACAGAAATTCAGCAATTGCATTTTGATCTTTTGCAAGCCATTTATCAAGATTATCTTTTCTCTTAGGATTTGGTGTATCTAGGGGATTGTAACTTGGAAGACTGCACATTTTTATAAAATTAGGAATATCTAGAGGTTTTCCTCTCTCGAAATTATTCATTAATGCTTTAGTGGTAATTTCAAATCCACTATAAGCAATTACAAGTCGCCATTGCACTCCTCGTATCTTATCTATCTCTCCACGTTTTGGAGTATCTGCAATAGCAGGTTCATACCAATTGATTGCTTCTTCTGTAAGACGCACTCCTCTAGTTACACATTTAATAACTTTATCAATATGTTCTATAGTATTGGGATGATTAGGGTTAAAGTGTAATATTTTTTGATATATTTTATTACATTTAGAGTTATCTTTCCAAGAATTGTCAGGTTTTAAAACGTTATTCCATAGGATTTTGGAGATATTTGTCAGATTATCTGTAGATGTGTCTGTCATTTTTAATGATTATAAATAATAACTTTCTAAAATATAAACAATAGTAGCACAAAACGGTTTATATTTTCCATCATTATCCAATTCTAAATAATCTTTAATAATATTCCTAATTTCCTCCTCATTAAAATCATCATTTTCTAATAATTCTAATTCTGCATCAATCGCAGCTTGACGCATTCTTTGTAACTTGGGAATATTCAAAGCTAACTTTTCTATTGTAGTTTCAGCAGCAACTTTTTTACTAACTTCTTCTGTTGGTAAAATTTCACCAGCAGCAGAATATTTAAAAAACTCTCCACAATTTGCTATTAATGGTGAAACTAATAGTTTTTCATCATACCAATTATCTTTTTTATGTCCACAGTGTACAGGAACACGGGGTTTATTATCATCTTCTCCTTGACAAGAAAGCATAAGATTAGAATAATCAAATCTCACAGTTTCATCTATACTTTGAGGTTTAAAATGTTCAATATGACAACTTCCTTTATCTATCGCAACACCACAATAACAACAAATATAACCTTGTTCTTTTAATAAAGTTTCTAAAATTTGATCATAAACTACTGTTCTCCTAAAACTTTTCCAAGTAGTAATTTTAGCACCTTGTTTGATTTTTCAGACAGATAAACTACTGGGTTCTGCACCTTTAGAAATATATTTCATTTACGCAAAAGTCCTTTTCTTCTTATTAAAATATCAGCTTTGACAAATTGTGCTTCATCTTCACCAATTTTTTCAGCTAATTCTTTTCTCAATTCTTTAGCATCTGCTAAATTTCCTGCATCAATTAACCGAAATAATTTTAAAAGTTCTTGTTTTATTTCCTGGGGACGTTCAGAAACATCCATTAAATCTTCTAAAATTTGATTACTATCTCTACCATAGGAACTTTCAGGACGTTCGGCAATTATACCACTCTCAGTTTTTTTTAAAATGTAAATTCCTTGGGGTTTAATTTGACTAATTACTTGAGGGGAATGGGTAGTAACTATAAATTGACAATTAGGAAAAGTTCTAGTTAAAGCTGGGATAATTTCTCTTTGCCATTTTGGATGTAAATGCAGTTCAATTTCATCAATTAAAACCACTCCATAACCATCAAGGGGATTTTCTAAACCAGGGTTAGCAATAGCTAATCTTCTCGCTAAATCTCCTACCATTGCTAATAAACATTTTTCACCATCTGATAATTGATTGACTATTAATTCTTCTCCATCTTTTTGTAATGTCATTCTCAAAAGAGAACGACGTACACGCAATTTATTAAAATTAGGAATTAATGAAGATATTGCTTGTCTTACTGCTTCTAACTGTTTATCTCGATAATTAGGATTATTTTCTAGCCGTAATTCATTTTCTAAATCTTCTTGTTTTCTAAACCATTCAAAGAAAATTCTAAACTCGCTACCTGTACCAGCCAGCGCATTTTCATAAGTATCTATTTGTGTAAATGAATGTTGTTTTCTTATCTTTAATGGAATATCAAGAACTGCACGATTAGTTGAGTAATAAAGGATAACAGGGAGATTATATTCTTCGGACGAGGATAATTGATGTTTAATATTTTCCGCAATCTTGTTTATTTGAGATAGATTGGTACTTGTATCTTTAATACGTCCTTTTTTCACCTTAGTCAAAGACCAAGTAAAGTTTTGAGATTCAAAATTAGTTATTATTTCATTATGGGTTTCATTTTTTTCATTTTTTATGTCTTCTTCTGTAAATGATCTTCCTGAAGCAGTCGAGTGTTGAATGGCACTAGAAAAGCGCGATAATAAAATGGCTAAACAATCAAGAATACTTGATTTACCTACACCATTAATCCCAATAAATACAGTTGGTTCTTTTTCATCAAAATCTATTGTTAAATCACCAATTCCGCGAAAAGATTGTATTTTTAGTTGTTTAACTCTCATAATTTTTATATTTTTAGCATTAATTTACGAAAATACAGTTATCCACCAGACTCAACAAATCATATTTCTTATTTAACGATAACACTGCTATGATAGTGGACTGTGGCATTTGTCCCTAGTCTTGGGGCTTATTGCCCATTGAGCATTTTCAACCAATCGTCCGCCTAAGACTGAAGCCGTGATAGGCGACAGGCCGATGTTATTTTTGGAGTTCTATGTCTTTTTCTAATCTCGGCTTGTCCCCTGAAATTATCCGTGCTGTCACAGAGCGAGGATACGATCAACCTACACCAATTCAGAAGCAGGCCATCCCTGTGGTATTGTCTGGTGGTGATATTATGGCTGGAGCGCAAACTGGTACTGGTAAAACTGCCAGCTTCACTTTGCCCCTGTTACATCGCTTATCTACCAATAAGAGCATTCACAGCAATAGTAATGGATCTTCTCCCATTCGCGCATTAATTCTTACCCCGACTCGTGAACTTGCTGCCCAGGTGCAAGAAAGCGTTCGTGATTATGGTAAATACTTAAATCTCAATTCCATGGTGATGTTTGGGGGTGTGAGTATTGGTCCCCAAAAACAGAAATTGAGAACCCGTATAGATATTTTAGTGGCTACCCCTGGACGACTGCTAGATCATGTTCAACAAGGGACTTTGAACTTGTCCCGTGTGGAAGTGTTGATACTGGATGAAGCAGACCGGATGCTGGACATGGGATTTATTCATGATATCCGCCGCATTCTTGCCCTTTTGCCTAAACAACGTCAGAATTTGCTATTTTCTGCAACTTTCTCAGATAAGGTGAAAACTCTTGCGGCTGGGTTGCTAAATAACCCAACAATGATTGAAGTGGCACGACGAAATGCGACTGCGGCCACAGTATCACAGAAAGTTTATCATGTAGACCGCGATCGCAAGCGTCAATTACTGTCTCATCTAATTCGAGAAAATAAATGGTATCAAGTCCTGGTATTTAGTCGCACTAAATACGGTGCTGACCGATTAGTGAAGTATTTGGGTGAAGACCGTATACAAGCCCTAGCTATTCATGGAAATAAAAGTCAATCAGCCCGAACTCATGCTTTGTCTAAATTCAAAGATGGGACGTTACAGGTATTAGTAGCAACAGACATTGCTGCACGGGGTCTTGATATCAGCGAATTACCCCACGTCATTAACTACGATTTGCCCAATGTCCCAGAGGATTATGTTCATCGCATTGGTCGAACTGGACGCGCTGGGGCGGAAGGTCAAGCCATATCCCTTGTATGTGTTGATGAACAACATTTATTGACAGATATTGAAAACTTAATTCAGCAACGTTTACCAAAAGAAGTGGTGTCAGGTTTTGGTGTAAACCCAGAAATTAAGGCTGAACCAATTCCCAATGGACGAAAACCTCCTTCTGGTGGTGGACAGAGGACTCGGCGTTCTGCACCTAAATCTACTTCCGAAAAGTCAGCTAAACAGCCTTCATCACGCACGGTAACAGGTGCGAAAAAATCTGCTTCTAGTTCACCTAAACCCCGTCGTTCTGGTAAACGCAGGTAACAGGGAATAGGGAATAGGCAAGAGGCAAGAGGCAATAGGCAATAGGCAATAGGCAAAAGTCAACATAAATATTCTCCCCTGCTCCCCTGCTCCCCTGCCCCTCTGCTCCCCTGCTCCCCGGTTGGTGAGCGAAGTCGAACCACTGCTCCCCTGCTCCCCTGCCCCTTTAACCAGCAGCAGAATTAGCCGCTTCCATAGCCTTTTTAGACGCATCCGTGCTACCCATGCGGATTTCGGAAGTGAAGGAAGCCATGCTAAAGCCACCAAACCGCTTGAGAACACTTACCCGCATCCGCAAGTTAGGACTAGCAAACCATAGTCTTTCTTCAGACCACATGGTTTCATACTCAGTAATCAGAGTTAAAGCATCGTCATCACCCATTTTATAACTACCGGCAACGGGGGCTTTTTCCGCATAACCCATTTCCCGGAGTAATTTACCTTCCTGTGGGTTGTCTGCATTGGGGACTGTGGCTAAAACAGTAGAACCTTGATGTTTTTCTTCATCCCATTCCATTGTGCCGTTCCAGGTAACTCGCGCCCCACAGGAAGCAGTAGTAGGGTCAATTTCATACTGTTGACACAGTTTAATGACTTCTGGATGGTCAGCAGCTAACATCTCAATCACGATGTCTGATTTGCCGTCTTCTGACTGCTTAAATGCTAAGTGGTGACTGGTACGATGGGAAAACCACTTGCCAGCACTTAATTCAAAAAATTCTTGGATGTTCATGAATAAATTAGCCCTGCATCACAATCTTAACAATCTCTCTTATTATTAAAAACTAGGAAGAGACTTTATTTTCAACTGAGGTTATGTGTTTCCTCAAGTCTTTGTCGAGAAATTCTGGCCGCTTCAGCTACGTTCTCATGACTATCTTTTTCTAGATATTTTAGTGCTGAAACACTTTTAGGAGTGGGTAAATTTCCTAAAGCTTCGGCTAGACGTTGCCGCACTAACCAATCTTCTGATTGGGCAAAGCGGAGAATATTGGAGACGGAATCTAAATCTCGGATTTCGCCTAAGGCAGAAATAGCGGCCTGTTGAATGACTATTTCTTCACTATCTAAAGCCTGAATGAGAATATCATGGGCGCGAGGATCTTTAATATTACCTAAAGATACAGCAGCACTAAACCTCACTAGCCAATCTGTATCCTCATAAAATGCCCGTGATAGGACTTCTACGGCTCGGTTATCTTCAAGATATCCCAAGGCCCCAGCCGCATCAGCACGAATGCCATAATCTGGATCTGTTTCCAGAATTTTCACCAGAATAGGATAGCACTCTGGGGTTTTTTTGATGCCTAGAGCAAATATGGCCATTGAGCGCAGTTGCAAAGATTCATCATCTAAAACCTTTTTTATTAAAGGTACAGCATCATCAGCAGCTATGTGACGCAAACTAGCAAGAGCTACCATGCGATCGCGTAAATTTGGACTTTCTAACTGAGCGGAAATGGTTTCTAAACTTGGAGCAGCCATTTATTTGACAGCATTTTCTTAACTTATCTTTACTTTAACGTAATTTTTGCACTCTAAACTGTGATTTTTGAGATTGTGATGATTTTGATAATTTTTTTGGTGCTAAAAATTCATCACAAATAAATTCCTTATCTTGATCAAACAAATCAGATCAATCATAGTTGAGACTTTCTAACTGAGTCGAAGTCTAGTTATTAGAGCAAAATAAAACTTACACTAAGAGTAACAAACAACATAAAAGCTTGAACAATTGATCATGGCGTTAATTTTAGATGCAAAGACAAGTAGAGCTAAGACTGCTGCTAAATCTCCTTAATTGGATTACCATTTTATTGCTAAACAAAAATCCCCGTTTTCTGTAGAAACTCGGGGATTTTTACTTGGAGATTTTTAGCAATGAAATATCAAAAATCTATAAGCTAGGAGGGAGAATCAAATTATCAATTTGATGAATAACACCGTTGCTACCTTCGATATCGGCCTTAGTTACCTTTGCATCATTGATTTGAACATCATTACTAACGTTGACAGTAATGGGATCTCCTTGTAAGCTTTTTATTTCTCCAGATTCCAAATCTTTGGAGAGTATATTACCAGGGACTACATGATAGGTTAAAACCTTGATCAATACTTCCTTATTTTCTGGCTTTAATAAATCTTGTAATGCGTCTTGTGGTAGTTTGGCAAATGCTGCATCTGTGGGAGCAAAAATTGTAAAAGGACCTTCTCCTTGTAAAGTATCTATGAGTCCTGCTGCTGTTAAAGCTTTAATAAGGGTTTTAAATGAACCATTGTCATTGGCCAACACTATTAAATTCTTTTTTTCTGGGATTTGGGGAGTAGGTGGAACAGTAGGAGTTTCTGTTTGTTCTGGTTTAGCGTTGGGAACGGGTAGGGTAGGGTTGGATCTAGGACTACGATTATAGGGCGGTTCGTTAAATATATTGGGTCTAGGATTAACTACTTGTTGTGCAGGAGATGGTACAGTAATTACTAGACTAAGGCTAGCAAATCCCATGCTACCGAGGACTTTGATAAATAATTTGCCGTAATTAGGGTTCATAAATTTTTTCTCTTCAATTGCTTATACTTTATACCAAGAGTGATAATATTTTGACAACTATTAGGAGTTGGGTTTGATGATTCAAGGGATTTGTGGATGTTTACCAATTAAATCGGAGTCCTCTAGCGCAAATATGATACTATTAAGGTTTAATATTCCAGAAAGATATCCAATTTTCTGGGGACAATAATCAAGATGGTTTTGTCATTGATTTAGGGCAAAAAAAACTAACAAAATGATTTGTTAATGAAAAAACGTGCCAAAATTAAAGATACAATTATAAAGTTGATAAGCCAACAAGCTGCAAAATATCCTATATGTTAGAACTATATCAGTGGGAACTATCTCAATTTTCAGAAAAAGTGCGTTTAATTCTGGATTATAAAGGTCTAGAGTATCGCAAAATAGAGGTTGCACCAGGGATTGGTCAGATAGAATTATTTAGATTAACGGGACAAAAACAAGTCCCAGTCTTAAAAGACGGCAATAGATATATTGTAGATTCTACCGAAATTGCTAAGTATTTAGACTCAGAATATCCAGATCGCCCCCTGATACCAACAGAACCCAAAAAACGCGCTTTAACTTTATTATTAGAAGATTGGGCAGATGAATCTCTAGGTGTCAAAGGTAGAAAGGCTTTGTTTGCAGCTATTAGTCAAGATCAAAATTTTCGTAAGTCTTTGTTACCTGTTTCTACTCCTGATATTTTCAAAACCTTTGTGGAAGGTGTTCCTGGTGATTTTCTGTCTGCGCTGGGTTTTGGTGTGGGTTTTACTCCAGAGGTAATTAATGCTGCTGTTACTAGCTTAAAACAAGATTTAGATATTCTGAGTCAATTATTGGCAGATAGTCCCTATTTAACAGGTGATGAACCAGGTTTGGCTGATTTAACGGTAGCTAGTTTGTCTATGCTGTTGAAGTTTCCTGATGGTGCTTATTTAGATTTACCAGTATCTCTAAGAGGCAAGGGATTACCCATTTTGGCGGATAATCCTGATTATGAGGCATTTTTCTCTTGGCGCGATCGCATCTACTCACAATTTAGAAAACCATTACCAGGAATCACTCCCCCAGTAGGAAATGCACCTACGAGTATTCAGATTGATTAGGTAATTGGTAATTGGTAATTAGTAATTGGTAAAAGTTTATTTCCCCATTACTTGTTCCTTTTTCCCTGACAACTGACAACTGACAACTAACAACTGACAAAAATGACTTTGGGATTACCATTAGGTTCAGTTATTGAAGGTTCTCTAACTGGGGGTTTAGAAGTTAGATTACATCCAGATATATCTGTGGAAGATATGCGGGTGGGTAAATTTCTTGTGGTGCAGGGGGTGCGATCGCGCTTTTTCTGTATGCTTACAGATGTATCATTAGGTATGGCTAATGACCGTATTACTGCGAGTCCTCCCAGTTGGGAAGATAGTTTTTTGCGGGAAGTATTAGCAGGTAGCGGTACGTATGGGATGATAAACCTCGCACCGATGTTAATGTTTACCCCTGAATCTCAAGACCCTGGGTATTCTAATGGTAAATCTCTTAACCCTTTTATCCCATCTTCTACTGGTTTAGCATCCTTTCAACCCCAAACCAGTACAACGATGGAATTATTACCTGTGAAAACTATTCCTAGTCACTTTAGTCAAGTTTATGAAGCTAGTGAAGAGGACTTCCGTAAAGTGTTTGGTTGGGAAGATGATCCCCAACGGAAAAACTTTTCTATCGGTAAACCTTTAGATATGGATGTACCGATTTGTATTGATTTAAACCGTTTTGTGGAACGGAGTAATGGCGTTTTTGGTAAATCTGGTACTGGTAAATCTTTTCTGACACGCTTAGTTTTAGCCGGCGTAATTCGTAAAAATGCTGCTGTGAACCTAATTTTTGATATGCACTCAGAATATGGTTGGGAAGCTGTGGCAGAAGGTAAAAATGTTAATACAGTTAAGGGACTAAAACAGTTATTTCCATCACAAGTAGAAGTTTATACCCTTGATCCAGATTCCACTAAGCGTCGAGGTGTCAGAGATGCACAGGAACTGTATCTAAGTTATGAACAGATTGAAGTAGAAGATATTAAACTATGTAATCGGGAATTAGGACTTTCTGAAGCAGCTTTAGATAATGCCAATATTCTCTATAGTGAATTGGGGAAATCTTGGATTATTCAATTGCTGAATATGAATAATGAAGAAATTGAGATGTTTTGTGAGGAAAAGCGCGGTCATAAAGGGTCTATTATGGCATTGCAACGCAAGCTATTCCGGTTAGATAGTTTAAAATATATGCGTGGTGCTTGTCCGCAAAATTATATTAAAAATATTGTTCAATCTCTAGAAGCTGGGAAAAACGTAGTTATTGAATTTGGTTCTCAGTCGAATATGCTCTCATATATGTTGGTGACGAATATGATCACTAGACGCATACATCAACATTATGTGAAAAAAGCCGATAAATTTCTCCAAAGTAAAAATCCTTTAGATCGGCCGACACCATTAATGATTACAATAGAGGAAGCACACCGTTTTCTTGATCCGGCGGTGGTACAAAGTACGATTTTTGGAACTATTGCTAGAGAACTGCGGAAATATTTTGTAACACTTTTGGTAGTTGATCAACGGCCCTCAGGCATAGATAATGAAGTTATGTCTCAAATCGGTACTCGGATTACCGCTTTGCTCAATGACGAAAAAGATATTGATGCGATTTTTACAGGTGTGTCTGGTGGGAGTGGTTTACGTTCAGTTTTAGCTAAGTTAGATTCTAAGCAACAAGCTTTAATTTTAGGTCATGCTGTACCTATGCCTGTAGTTGTACGTACTCGTCCCTATGATGCTCAATTTTATGCTGACATTGGGGCGATCGCTTGGGAAGAAAAATCAGACGAGGAAGTATTTACCGCCGCAGAATTAGCAAAAGCGGACTTAGGGTTTTAGAGTGCAGGAGGCAAGAAGTAAGTACCTGAGCAAAATTAATTATACATTTTGAAAATACCTAAACCAAAGAATTATGTAGGGGCAAACCCCCTGTGGTTGACCCATAAATCCGGGTAGAAGGGCGCTGGCAAGAGGCAAGAGGTAAGAGGCAACCGTTAACGAGTTAGTTGCGTAACATCACACCATTTTCAAGCTACTCAAGTTCGGTTATCCCGATACCTGAAAGCAACTTGAGAGGCGGTTTTCGCGTCACTATGGATATATCAATTGTTGGGACTCAATGACTGAAACATTTATCATCTGGAAACTTTACTATTCAGTTTGTTTGTCGTAACATGGAACTAAAGTAAACTCATACTGACTTCGTTTTTAGGAAAAAACCAGATAGTTGTCGTAATTGCCAAAAATTATGGCAACAAAAATTTAAATAACACAGTCCAAGATATTTTCTAATCAAAGGCCAATCTCCTGGGAGGCTAACGCAAAAAATTTTTAGGGTTTTGCAATTGTTTCAGAGGCTTGATCAATGTAATTGCTGAGTATTTTGTTTATTTTCCAGTGATGTATATTGTAAACTCGCCAATTGCCTTTGTATCAAAAATATTAATTATGTTTAGGGAGTAGAGGATAAAGAACCAATGCCTACTGTTAACAATCATACGGAAAATATCAATACCAAATTTACGGCTGATATGGTGCGTACCTATCTGCGAGAAATTGGCCGTGTACCTTTGTTAAGCCGTGAGCAAGAGATTGTTTATGGTAAGCAAGTACAGCAAATGATGAAACTGATTGAGGCTAAAGAAGCTTTAAGCCAAAAAATGGATCATGAGCCTAGTTTAGCAGAATGGGCTGCCCATGTTAACCAATCGGAAACACAACTAAATCATTTAATAATGCAAGGTAAACGTGCCAAGCAGAAAATGATTGAAGCTAATTTACGGTTGGTTGTGGCGATCGCCAAAAAGTACCAGAAGCGGAATATGGAATTTCTGGATTTAATTCAGGAAGGAACTTTGGGACTAGAAAGAGGTGTGGAGAAATTTGATCCTATACGGGGTTACAAATTCTCAACCTATGCTTACTGGTGGATTCGTCAAGCTATTACTAGAGCGATCGCTCAACAAGGTCGTACCATCCGCCTACCCATTCATATTACCGAAAAACTGAACAAAATTAAAAAAGTGCAACGGGAATTAGCGCAAAAGTTGGGAAGATCCCCGTCACCTTCGGAAATTGCCCACGAACTGGAGTTAGAACCCGCCCAAATTCGGGAATATCTCAACATGGCGCGTCAACCTGTTTCTTTGGATGTGCGGGTTGGTGATAACCAAGATACGGAACTCCAAGAAATGCTCGAAGATGACGGCCCATCACCGGAGTATTACACCACTCAGGAGTTTTTGCGCCAAGACTTGAATAACTTGTTGGCAGAACTAACACCCCAACAGCGCCAAGTTTTAGCCTTACGTTTTGGTTTAGAAGATGGTAATGAAATGTCTTTGGCGAAAGTTGGTGAACGGTTAAACCTTAGCCGCGAACGAGTTCGTCAATTAGAACATCAAGCACTTGCACATTTACGTCGCCGTCGAGCCAATGTCAAAGAATACGTTGCCAGCTAAAGAAGCGATCGCACAACAGCGTATTTTAAAACATCCCTCGTGGTGATGCGCCTCCTATATTCAGGGGGCGATTTTTTTATTTTAAGAGGACTTAGGGACTTCTAAACAAAAGAATATTCAATTACAGCGATTTCCAATCATACAAGGTACATCTTAGCCCCTTCATCGCTTGCGGGGAGGGGGTTGGGGTGGGGTTATTGTTCCAGGTTTGATGACAATTTGCTGTAATTCTTGTGGGGTAGGCATCTTGCCTGCCCCTCAACTCGGACGGGCTAGAAGCCCATTCCACAAGATTGGATAATTTATTTCCTGGAAGTCCCTTATACTTTAACAATTTGCTAAATTACACGCAAACCCAAAATCATTAAATCTCGTTCTACTCCATCTAAATCACCAATTTTTGGTAAATTTCCCCAAGTTTGAAACCCAAAACAGGTAAATAATTTTAAACTAGGTTGATTATGAGCAAAAATAAAACCAATTAAAGTCTTTAAACCTAATTTGGGACTTTCCTGAATTGCTTTTTCTAAAAGCTGTTTTCCCAAACCACGTCCTTGAAAATCTGGAGAAATATAAATACTAATTTCTGCTGTGGAATGGTAAGCAGGTCTACCGTAAAATGATTGAAAACTCAACCATCCAGCAATTATCCCATTCGTTTCTATCACCCACAGGGGACGATGGGAGGGTATTCTTCCTCTAAACCATGCTAAACGACTTTCCACGGATACAGGTTCTAAATCGGCTGTAGCCATGCGGCCAGGTACAGCAGCATTATAAATGGTGACAATAGTGGGTAAGTCGGTTTCTATGGCATGGCGGATAATCATTAGGGTTTTTTGGGCAAAATAAAAATTATTGGTACAATCTTCACAAATCATACACTGTTAGCGTCAAGTTTATGAGCTATTTCAAGAAAGATTTATTTATTAGGACTAAGGCAAAACAGGACGAGTGAAGTTATTGTACTAATATTCAATAGACATCTCCATAAATTACATAAGTATGGTTTGAAACTCTTGTAGAGAGTTTACATGGAATGTCTCTACATTCTTTCGGAGGAGATATCTAATAATCTGGTCAATGTTTCATAAAAACCGGACTTTATATAATTCAAATAATTCTCCTAACTGCTTTTTGACTATTTTTGCCCCTGCATTTCTAATAGTTTTTTCCCAGTCAGATCCAGTTTCTAGAAATACTTCTGCACCTAAATATGTTTCTAGAACAGCCCAATCTTCAGCTAATGCTTGTTCTGAATTAAGAATATCAAATACAAAATGTCCGCCTGGTTTTAATACTCTTTTGACTTCACCTAAAACTGATTGCCAATATTCTAGGGGGAAATAAAAACTAAATCCTGTCGCTATGACTAAATCAAACTGTTCTGAAGGATAATTCAAATGGTGTGCTGCGCCTAATTCTACACCTTTAAATAATTTTGAATTTAATTGTGAACCACGGGAATTTAAGGTATCTCTAGCTATATTACTAATTTCTTGACCATAAAAATATGCTTGCCAATCTCGCCAAGGATATATTAAAAAGCTGACTCCACAACCAATATCTAAACAATGTTGGTTTTTTTGCGGTGGGGCAATTTCCCAAAAGGGTGAAACTATTTTCTGACTTAAACTGCCATTTTTCCATTCTTTATAGATTGGCATTTCTTGAACTTCGTCTGGTAGTTCAAATTTCTGATTTTCATATTGGCGATTAAAGCGATATGCTATTTGTGCTATTCTTTCTTGCCATTTATCTGCGGAATAGGTCTTATTTTTATAAGGGTTTACAGGTGGATTTTTAGACATTAAGTATATTTATTATAAGATAGTTCTTCCTTATCAAATTTATGATAACACATTTAAAATCGGCTGTCAACCTCTTTATACTGTTTTTTCGCACTTTTGTCTGAATCAGGATATCCAGGATTTGAGGATTTAGAGGATGGTTTTTTATGTGTATAAGTGAACGCAGATGGACGCAGATAAACGCAGATAATTTTGTACTTTGTTAGACTGGGACAGGCTATAAGTATCTGGGCAAAATTAATTTAACATTTTTTGGCTGATACAAATAGCAGGGTTTAGCAGTGCTAAACCCCTACCAGGTTATTTATATTGATTTTAAAGTATTTGTTTTTGTTTTTGCAGGTTATCCTAGCTAACGGAAATTACGGGGTTGGTGATGGTGGTTTTTAATGCTGTTCTCTTTCTGGTTTTTAATGCACCCAAAGCTATCAGAGATACTGCTGCTACGGGGATGGTTGCACCAGGTTCGGGAACTGATTGTGGTGCGGTAGAGGTGATTTTGGTTGCGATCGCATACCTTACCTCACCCATAAAACCCACGGTATACATAGGGCTTGCTGAATAAACACAAAACCTAGATAAATCAAGAGTTGAGGGGGCAGAAAAAAGGAACAAAGTGCAAGAAAAAGGGGTAAAATAAATAAAAACCCTTGCATCAAGGTGCATCAAAATGTATCGCAAACAAAAACAACAAGACGCAGACCCGGAAGAGTTTGAAATACCCTTTGGGGGGAAACTAGCAGCAGATAACCGATGGGTAATCTTGGCGAAAATAATACCT
>JBJTUF010000012.1:0-21415 GCA_046080565.1 Cuspidothrix sp.
TTTTAGGTGTATTTTGTAGAATTCAGGTAACATTATCAATAGATAGTCCTTATTGAGAATAGTGGGGCTATCTTTTTTTACCATAAATCGGTACAATTTTCACCTGATAAGCTGTTTAGGTTATTTCGTCATCCCCTCAGTCCCGATAGACAATAATGGCGCTGAAATTTGAGAATTTAACTCTTCTGACACCACAAACACCAAAAAATGAAGTAATTAACCAAAGTAGGAGGTTATTTTGGGAATGAAGTCTGGTTTTAGACCAGATTGTCTCGATCAGCAATTATTCATCCTGCTCAGTTTTTAGATCAAGAATTGAAAAATAACTGCTTGTGATTATTAATTTTATAACCTATCTGCTTATCCAGAGGTTATACCTAAGTGAGAAATTGATTAGCAAATAGCTTTTTCCCAATTAAGTAGGATTGCTGTATGCAGTGGTATGAGATATAAACTGCAACTTAAAAATCATACAGACTAAGTAGGTGAACAGAAAAATTTAAAGGTATGTGAAGAAAAGTAAAATCGCTCAAAGGTTCTTCACTATTGCCTTTTGCCTCTTGCCTCTTGCCTTGCCATAATGATAATTTTTAATGCCAACCTACTTAAGGCTTTCCCCTTTGCCTCCTGCCATCTGCCCTCTGTCTGCTGTTATAATTTCCTCACGATAATGAAATTTAATTTTAGCAGTTTAATCAATGATCCCCATGAAGGTCAATCTAGGCTACCCTATCAGATCAAATGACAACATAAAACCCTAAACTCACCAACCGCTGTTGACTGTAACGCATGATAAATCAACTGAACAATGGTTTTACATTATTTCTTAGTTTGCTAGTTGAGGCCATGCCCTTTTTACTACTGGGTGTATTTTTCTCCAGTGTGCTGCTATTCTTTGTGGATGAAAGCAAATTAGTGGGGAAAATGCCGACAAATCCCTTTCTAGGGGCTTTATTTGGCAGTATGATCGGCTTTTTATTCCCAGTATGTGAGTGTGGTAATGTGCCTGTGGCCAGGCGGTTATTAATGAAAGGAGTACCCACACCAGTAGCAATTGGTTTTTTATTAGCAGCACCAACAATTAACCCTATTGTCATTTGGTCAACCTGGACTGCATTCCGAGATCAACCAGAAATAGTCGTCTTAAGAGTTGTATTTTCCCTGAGTATTGCCACAATTATTGGTTTTATATTCAGTTTCCAACCAGACTTAGTTCCCTTTTTGCAACCAGCAATTGGCCGTTATCTCAAATTTAATCCTCCCGCTTCAGCAAAAACCAAAGGAGGTAGGAACTCCCAAACGGCACCACAAACCAATACATCCAGTTTATTGCAATCAGGAACATATATTCTCGGTGGAAAACCAGGCCTAATCAAACGCATAGATAATAATTACAGTGAAATAGCTGGAACTGCCAATACCAGTAAACTCTTACCAGAGAAACTGCGTTCCCTATTAGATAATATTGTCCAAGAATTGCGGGAATTAGGAGGAGTGATGGTATTAGGTAGTGCGATCGCTGCCACCATTCAAGTTTTAGCCCCCCGTGACATTATTCTTAGTCTTGGTGCAGGGACAGTTAGTTCCATACTAGCCATGCTAGTATTAGCAGGAGTTGTATCAATATGCTCTACAGTTGACTCTTTCTTTGCCCTGTCTTTTTCTTCCACCTTTACCAGTGGTTCATTACTAGCATTTTTAGTATTTGGCCCCATGATTGATATTAAAGGTGTTGGTTTAATGTTATCAATCTTCAAACCCAAAGCCCTCATATATCTCTTTGCCTTAGCCGCACAATTGACACTTTTATTCACCTTAGTGCTGAATTTGCACGTGATCTAATGTTGATCAAGATGAATTTTCTCCTCCCTTTTTTGCAATGGAGAATGTGGGGTGTGAGGTATGGGACGCAAATCCTCCAAAGGTGGAAATATAGGTAATTGGTAACTTGCCCTGAGCGTAGTCGAAGGGTTGGTAATGGGAAAATTCTTTCCCCCTGCACCCTGTCCCTTTCCTCCTATCATTAATGATCACTACATAACCTTCATGTTAAATTCCCAACCCAATCGGATCAATCAACTCCTACCCTGGCTAGATATCGTGGCGATCGCCGCCTGGGGTATTTTGATGTTGAAATACTGGATCACCGGTAAACTTTACTTGTTGATTCATCCTGATTACTTTTGGTTAGTCATTTTAGCCGGGATAGCTTTATTAATTATCGCTTTTTTTAAAGGCTTACAAGTGTGGAAACACCGTCGCCGTCCTGAAGTACCTAATGTGATGCACATTAGTTTATTTCCCCCTGGTTGGGGCAGTTTTCTCCTCTTGACGACCGCAATTTTAGGATTAATCATTACACCCCGTGTTTTTGCCAGCCAAATAGCATTAGATCGGGGCGTAACCGAATCACTACCTGGTACTCGCACCCAGCCCCAAGCATTTCGGGCAACCATACGGCCAGAAGAGCGATCGCTTGTAGACTGGGTAAGAACCCTTAACGTTTATCCTGAACCAGACGCATATACAGGGCAAAAAGTCAAAGTTCAAGGGTTTGTCATCCATCCCCCTAACGCCGGTGAACAATATATTTTTTTAGCCCGATTTGTTCTGAGTTGTTGCGCCGCAGATGCGTATCCCGTGGGCTTACCTGTACAAATATCTGAATCACGTCAACAGTATCCTCCCGATACATGGTTAGAAATAGAAGGTCAAATGATCACCCACAGCGTCACCGACAAACGCCAACTCACCATTAAAGCCACGTCTGTGAAAAAAATTCCCCAGCCCAAAAACCCTTACAGTTATTAAGGCAAGAGGCAAAAGGCAAGAGGCAAGAGTGAAGAAGCTACCAGAAATTTTGTTTTTCTTCACACATTTTGGTTATCTCACGTCCACCTGCTTGGTTACATCATCAAATCATTGAGTTTTAGATTTTAAATAGTCAATCTAAAATCTAAAATCTAAAATCTAAAATTGTTTAACAAATGAACAAATCCTCTCAATTTATTCAACCATTAGACAGAGTTGCGATCGCCGTCATGCTCCTATTAAGTCTGGTTATCGGCTTAATGATCTGGCAAGGTGATGCAGTTAAACCTAGTGTGCGTAATTTTACTTGGGATAAACAACAAATTGGGGCTAACGATCTTTCCTTTTTCCTCACCTTTAGCCGTCCCATGGATACCAAAAGCGTCGAGGAGAACTTAAAAATAGATCCGCCCCTAGCTGGTAAACCTAGCTGGGCAGGAAGAAAAATGGCTTATACCCTCCTCACACCAGCCCCCTACGGCACAAACTACCAAATTAGATTAGAACAAGGTAAAGATAAATATTCCCAAGCCGAAGGCAAAAATCGCCTCATGCAGCCTTTTACTGGTAGCTTCAGCACCCGTAACCGCGCCATTCTTTATATTGGTACAAGTCCAGAAGTCCAAGGGCAATTGGTACTTTACAACTTAACCCAAGAACAAAAGAAAGTTCTTACCCCCAAAGACTTAATTGTGATGGACTTTGAACCATTCCCCAATGGTGAAAAAATAGTCTTCTCCGCCCGTCCTGCCAACAGCCCAGACCTACTTGCAGCCCAACTATATACAGTCACCACAGGTATTCCTAGTCAAATAGCAGCAGAAACCACACCTGCCGCCAAAGTCGAACTAATTTTAGATAACAAAGAATATCAAAACCTGAAATTTGACCTATCCGCCGATGGACAAACCATTGTCATTCAAAGAGGCAAACGAGATAACCCCGGTGACTTTGCCCTGTGGTACTTATCCACCACCAGTGATCCTAATGGTGAAAAACCCATACCTAAACGTCTACAAGGGCAACCAGCCGGAGATTTTTTCATTACACCCGATAGCAAAGCCGTCGCAGTTTCCCAAGGACAAGGAACAGCAATCATATCTTTAGAAGGTGATAGCGCCAAACCCCTAGATTTTTTACCCCAATTTGGGTTAGTACAAGCTTTTTCTAGAAATGGTTCACAAGCGGCAATGGTGAAATTTAATACTGACTATACGCGAGATTTATTTTTAGTCACCAACCAAGGAGTACAAAAACAATTACTCAAAACTACTGGCTCAATTCTTAGCTGTGAGTTTGATCCCGCTTCTCCCAGCCTTTACTGCTTGGTTACTCAACTTGTTTCTAAAGAACAATACATTGAACAACCCTATTTAGTCTCCATTGACTTGAAAACAGGACAGCAAAAACCCATGCTCCTCTTGCCTCCGGGTCAACGCAATGTACAAACAAGTTTAGCTCCTGACGGTTTAGGATTTTTATTTGATCAAGTAGTTCCCATCGGCAATAACACCACCCAACTACCTGCAAACACCTTAAAAACTGATGATGGTCAACCCATTGCTAGTAGTAGTCTTTGGTTAATGCCCCTGCTACCAATCACCGATAACAGCAACATTGATATTAAGCCAGAACAACTGCCTCTAGTCGGCTTTCATCCCCAATGGCTACCATAGGGGGCAGAGGAAGTAGGGGAGGCAGGGGAGGCAGGGGAAGCAGGGGAGGCAGGGGAGGCAGTGGAGGTAAAAGGAAATTTAGATCATGACACCTGTATGCTTTCTTGATAAAATAGTAAAAGTGATAACGGTTAGTAATTTGTAAATAGTGGCCATAAGACCGTGATAAATTTACTCCTTCTCTGGCTCAGGCCGTGCTACCCTATCAGCCAACTACAGATCATCATCATGAAACCGTAGTTATGGAACAATTGGAAGATATTAACCAACAGGATTGGATCGCAGAACCTGACATTGCTCATCAAACACAGGTTAACTTAGAATTTCAGCAGCTATTAAAGTTAAATACAGAATTACGTACAGCTAATAATGATCTATATGCTCAAATAGAGCAGTTAAAAAGTGAATTAGCTGAGGCAGAAAAAATTTTACAGTGGCAAAAAACACGCTCCAGCGTTACTGAGTCTATGTTTAACCAACAAACTCAAGAACTTGTCGCCGCCCAAGAACAAATTAAGTCTCTATATGAGCAGTTAGAAACATCGGCACAAACAGTTCAACGCCAGGAACTCTCACTGGAAACTCATAAATCTCATTTGCAAATTAGTCAACAACGGTTAGCACATTTAGAAAGAGAATGTTCTTTACTGCAAACTAATTATACAGAAGAGTCTCAACAGCTATTACATTCTGAAAATACCTGTCGGGAGTTGCGCTCTAGATTGATGCGTCAACAACGTCAAACGCTACAATTTAAAGCAGCTTTAGAAAAATGCTTAGATACACCTATTCCCAATCATGAGAATTTAGAAGATCATATCCATCATCCCCAAGATATCATCCACAAACAAACCAGATTTTCTAGAAAAGCTCGGTCTTTGTTTCCTCATGCCCAACCTATTCGCCCTTGGTCAGCAGATACAGATTCACTCAGCGACTCTGTAACTAATTCCTGGGTACAACCAACTATACCAACTTCGGATCACTATAGTCATGATCCCGAAGCATCGGTTATCCCACCTCCAGAAGTCCATCAACCTAATACTGAATCTATCCACGAACATAATCCTGAACTATCTCCCCTGGATGAACAATTAGAAGGCATTATTCACAAGTTTTTTCAGCTACCAGATGCTTCAGCAAATGTCCTGGAGGACAAAGATCAAGTTAATTTTCCACCATTAGATATACCAGTTTTAGAAACTTTACCTTCTGGAACTGATGATCACATTCCACCAGAAATCACAATTACACCTGATTTGCAGATTGAAATTGATCCCTATGGTATTACTGAAAATCCTCGTCATGAAGATTTGACTCTATCAATTACTCAGAAATTACCAATGATTTCTAGTTCTCTCATAGATAAAACTCCTACTGTGGAAGAGGAAGATTATTGGTTAGATCCTCTACCTGTGGTCGAGCCAAATTTACCAATGAATGATTTTTTATCCCCCTCATCGGATGAGAATACCTCAGATCATAAATCACCTTCTCCATTAATTTATCCACAACGACCACCGAAAGGACGTAAATCTTTAGCATCTGTAGAACTGCCAAATTTCCAACCTAAGAGTAAGTAGTTTCTTCCTGGTCAAGCATTTGATAAAATTGATAATGTAAAAGTTAGAATAAGCTTGAGCATTGATTCTAAGACATTAGGAAACAGGCAAGTTTAGCCCTAAAATATCCCTTTGTGGAAAACGGAAAGTGAGACAATGACAGTTATAGATAAACTAAGGACAGACTAAGAATGACTCAGGTACTTTTAGGAGAAAATGAAGGTATAGATTCAGCTTTGCGTCGTTTCAAACGCCAAGTTTCTAAAGCTGGTATATTGGCTGATGTTAAATATCATCGCCATTTTGAAACACCTTTAGAAAAGCGCAAACGAAAAGCAGTAGCAGCCAGACGTACACGCCGTTTTAAATAAACATATTCTGGTTATTACAAGTTTTGCTTTTAATATTTAAGGCATTTGTAATACCGTTTTCCGATCCTTATAAACAATAGATATATGCTACACCCCTAATTCGGGGGTGTTGGCATTAATAGGTAATAACAATTGTAAGTAAACTTGCATATAATCCATTAATTAATCTATCTAGATCCCACATTCCGCACCCTAAACTGTCACACAACGAAAAATGGTCATTTGGGGATTTGAGATTAGCGAACTGCTTGCAGCAGCGCTTCGCTATCGCAACCTAATATTTTGACTATTTTGTATCAAATTTATCCTCAAAGTGGTTAAAAAATCCGAAATTACCGATTGTGACACCAGGGGGTGCGGAATGTGGGTTATATGATAATTTTAAATGTGTAAATACTCTAATTACCATTTTTTGAGTCAGTTATATCTTTAATAAGATAATTCTTCTGAACGCACTCAGCAAGTAACTTAGAAATTAAGAGATCATCAGCATCATGAAAAATACCACAATGAGGCAATTTTTCTTCTCGATAGTAAATTTGTGATGATATTTCTTCCAGAATATATTGTTTGGATTTTTGTATATTAATAATGGCAAAACAACCATTAGGTTTGAGATTGTAATTTTTTGCCATGTACGCTTTAACTTCCAAAACATTTTCTATTTCAGTTTCTTTTTGAAAAAATTCAAGTAAATGGACTGATAAAAATGTTTCTTTATCTCGTTTTGCAAAAGCATCACTTTTTACTATTCCATCTTCTAAATGAATCGGTCTGCAATAGCGGCTAACATTACCATTTTCTATTTCTTTCATGTTTATTTATATTTGTTTATGTATTTTTATATTTAAATTATTAAGGTAATCAATGAAATCCATAGTATTCATCGAACCATTCAAAATAATTCGTTTACTTGTATGCGAACTTGGTCTAAAGATAACATAGTCCAAAAAGTAATCTTTTTTGAACCTCATAGTTATTGAATTGTTTCTATCTTTTTCCCATTCCAAATAAAAAAGACCACTTTCACTTACTGTGATACTACTAGGTTTAGAAACATTTGCAATTGTTCCAATAAACAAAAACATTGATTTTAGGGATTCGAGAGAAAGATCACAGTCTTCTTCCTCATCACACAATTCTTTTAATTCATGAATACGGTTAAAAAAATAATCATCTTTCAATCTAATAGTATCAAAACCATAATCTACTATTTCTCTAAAAGTAGATAATTTCTCTAATTCACATATTTTAATTAATTTCTTTTTAGGGTTTTCTGAATTTTGCGGTTTATATTCTTCAATTCTATATGTTGAGTTTGTAGTTGTAAAAAGTTGGTTTTTATTGACTAGTGGATCTATTTGAAAGCCAATAGGAGATTTATCTTTTTTTAAAAAAAGATAACGACTTTGATAATTTTCATTACTAAACATTTCTTTCATCTTCTTCCTCTATTAATTTTTCAATTTCAGATGAAGTAGGTATTTTTTGATTTGTCTTATCTTCAAATCTTCTTATAGCTTCATCTAGAGAGTTTACAAGTGATTTTGCTGTAATGTGCGAAGCATTAAGTACCGCTTCGGGTTTTCCATTCCGTCTTAATAAGATTAAAATATCATTTTTAGATACTCCAATACCAAACTCATTGAAATAAATACTGTTTAATTCACTAGCTTTGATAATCTCTATCATACTTTGTTCTTGATTGTCTGTACTTGATTCCATGATATTACCTCTTAGTGCTATTCCTCGATGTCTTGCGTTGGTTGGAGAAAATAAAACCCAACCATTACCAATTTCCTTACTTAATTATAACATAAGGACACCCCAACTATCAACCCCACCCCTACTGAATTATTATTCAATTAATACTTTCTTTCTTGTGGTGCAAACATAGTAATGGTGACAGGGCGATATTGAATATCAATTCCTGTTGGAGAATAATAAGCCATTGTGTGTTGCAGGAAGTTAGTATCATCTCTTTGGGAAAAGTCTTCTCGAAAGTGTGCGCCGCGACTTTCTTGGCGGTTGAGGGCAGAAGCTAAAATGGTTTTTCCGACGACCATTAAACTTTGCAGTTCTGAGGCTTCAACTAATTCTGTATTCCAGTGATTTCCTTTGTCATCTAAATATATTTGTGAATATTTTTGTTCTAATTCGTTAATTTGATCTAATCCTTGACGCATTAATTCTTCAGTACGGAAAACGCCACAATATTCAGTCATGTTATCTTGAAAGGCTTCACGAATTTGATTAATACGGTATTTTCCAGGTTGTTCAATGAGGGTTTGGATTTGTTTTCGGGCGGCTTTGATGTAATGGAGTTCATCTATGGCTGGTAGTTGGCGATTTTGGACATAATGGGCGATCGCTGCTCCCGTTCTTCTACCATAAACTACACACTCTAACAAAGAATTACTACCGAGACGATTTGCTCCGTGGACAGATACACAAGCAGTTTCTCCAGCCGCAAAAAAGCTTTCAACTAAACCATCAGCACTGCTACGAACTTGACCATCGGTATTGACTGGTATACCACCCATACAATAGTGAATGGTGGGACGAACAGGCATGGGTTGAGTTACAGCATCTACACCGACGAGACGATGGGCTTCTTCCCAACAAAAGGGAACACGACTCATGATTTTTTCCTTACCCAGATGGCGTAGATCCAGATAGACAAAGGGACCCCCAGAACTACCATCGGTATTAACACCGCGACCGGCACGAATTTCATAGGCGATCGCCCGTGAAGTAATATCACGAGGGGCTAATTCCATACGACTAGGGGCATAATTGGCCATAAAGCGATCGCCTTCGCAGTTAATCAAATACGCCCCTTCACCCCTCACAGCCTCGGAAATCAACACCCCCACAGGATACAAACCCGTAGGATGAAATTGCACAAATTCCATATCTTGCAATGGTAAACCCGCTAAAGCCGTCATCGCCAAACCATCACCAGTGGAAGCATAATCATTAGAAGTAGTGTTATAAACGCGCCCATAACCCCCAGTGGCAAACATCACAGCCTTTGCCCGTAACACCTCAATATGGCCATCCAACAGGTGAAACATCACCACACCCTTGGCTTGACCATCTTCTAAAATCAACCGCATCACATACCATTCTTCATAAATTTGCACACCATAACGGCGCAAATTATTCACCAATTCATGTAAAATCGCATGACCAGTTTTATCAGCCGCGTAACAAGTCCGGTTATGGGAATGTCCACCAAAAGCCCGTTGAGCAATGCGACCATCAGGTAAACGGGAGAATAAAACCCCCAGATGTTCTAAATCAATCACTACATCTGGCGCTTCTTGGGTTAAAATCGCCACCGCATCCTGATCCGCCAAATAATCAGAACCCTTAACGGTATCAAAAGCGTGAGCTTCCCAGCTATCTGTATCATCCACATTTTTTAAAGATGCCGCCATTCCACCTTGGGCAGCTACCGAATGAGAACGAATTGGATGAGTTTTAGCAACTATAGCTACCTTTAAACTAGGGTCAGTACGGGCAATTTCTACCGCAGCCCGACATCCAGCCAAGCCGCCACCAACAATGATCACATCATGTTCTAGCATTATCAATCACCGATTATAAAAAAATTCCCTATCTACAAGACAGGGTAATAGCGAATTGGTAATTTATTGACATATTCGTCTTCAACTATCTCACCCAACAGACAATCCCCTACTGTGTTTCTACTATTTTTTCACTCAAGCCGTTCTCATAGAACGCGGAACTTTAACCCATTTTTGGGATAAAATTTCCTTCAGGAATTTTATTGATATTCAGTTTTCTGGGAAATATGACTGAATCAGGATTCACTATTTGTCTTCGATTCTATGGAATTGAGTTCAATATGATTTAATAGCGTAGTCACAAAAGCAAACAGTAAGAAAGGTAAAGATAAGAGAACAACCAGACCGACTGTAGCTAAAGCGTATACTGGTCTTTTAGCACCCATTAGTGCTAAAGCTGATGCCAAGCTAATAGTAATCGTGATTAACCAAACAATAATTTGACCGTAGATATCTCCAAAAGTTAGAGTGCAGGCAAAGCGATAGTTTTGAATATTATTTGTGTTCATTTTAATTAATTGGCCTCAATTCTCTTTTTATAGCTAATACCTTAAATCTATGTTTGCCATAGGAACAATTTCTCAATATTTTTCCAAGGATTGTAATATTACTTCACATTAGTCTGATTTTTACAGTTAGCCAAGAAGCCATAAAGTTACATTTGTGTATTTTTATGTAAACTTATAGGACTTACACATTTTAACGAAATGTAGGGGTCTGAGATTGCTTCCTTACGTCACAATGACAGTATTTAAAATAGGTTTTGCGTAAGTCCTGTTAAAATAATAATCATTATTTATTAACACTATGATATATGGAACTCCTATTTGATTTTTGAACTGAACTCGGTACACCTTTATATTCTCGAATCCTCTTACCTCTTACCTTCCTACCTAGGAAAATAGCTTCGCTATCAGTAATCAAACCGGATTCCTATATGTAAATATCTTCAAGATAGAAGTCATTATGGGAACATACTTAAAAAAGCTGCGTCTTGTGATTAAGTCAAGCTATGATAAGAAACTACTCAAAAGTTACTGAAATATCCAAAAAATATCAGTATTATATTTTACCTCTGTTTAATAGACCTTGATATTAGGGTTAAATAAAAAACAACTTTCGATATAGCACTATGCAGTTGAATGAGATAGGAACTGAAACTGAAAACATGGCAGATACCACGTTACACTATCACCATCAGACAGGAGAACGCTTTACCTCCTGCCCCCTGCCTTCTGTGTCCTACTATAGTCAAGAGAAAAAATCTAGCAATAACAGATAGAATTGCGTAAACTATTCTTCATCCTTTGTATAACATAAATATCAGCTTTGATGATGACACCGTTGATACAGTAATCAGTTCCCATACTAAGGGAATAAATCTGGTAATGGTGAAAGATTTGCACATACTTCGACAGCAAAATCAAAATCAAGGCAATTTTTAACAATTAACTAGGATAGGTAAAAATGAAAATGAAATTGATGCAAAAATATCTATTTTTTCTATTTTTTGGGTTAACTTTATCTCCCCAGATTAGCTGGGTACAAGCTCAATCATTACCGACAATTAAAGGTGTACAACTCAGCCAAAAATTCAAACCCAGAGTAGATAATAAACGCAATCCTTCTACTGACGGTGGTGCTACCCGTGGCTCATTTTGTATGGACAGAAAAGATACTATTATTCCTTTAAATCCTCAAAACTTTATTGGCTTAACTGTAGCTAAACGTCCTACCTTTTTTTGGTATCAGCCTAATTCCACAGGTCAATTGATCAAATTCACTATTACTGATAAGGATGGAAGTGAGAAATTGTATGAAACTAACTTACCCATACCTAATAAAGCCGGAATTATGAAATTTACCATGACTGAAGATGTAACTGAACTAGCAGTTAATCAGATTTATAAATGGACTGTTACAGTAGTATGTGACCCCGAAGATTCTAGTAGCAATATTAAAATGAGTTCTTGGATAGAACGGATCGAACCTGATGCTTCTCTAGTAGATCAACTTAAACAAAGTAATTATCGAAAACTATCAAATATTTATGGAGAAGCTGGTATCTGGTATGACGGGTTAAATGCTTTAGTAGAACAGCGTTGTACAGAACCTAATAATTTATCTTCTAACCTCAAATGGAGACAATTTTTAGGTTCAGTAGGCTTAAATCAAATAGTCTCAAAGCCATTAATCAATTCCTGTCCAGTAAATACTAGATAATATGAGGAAAAAACTGAGGCAAAAAATTTGGCAATGGCGGCCAATATTAATTGCTGTTTGTAATGCTACAGTTGTTGTCAGCTTAGTCAAGGTTTTTGGCTGGCTACAATTTATTGAGTTTACAGTTTCAGATCAATTTTTTCTACTACGTCCACAAGAACAAATTGATGGTCGAGTGGTGATTGTGACAATTAGTGAAAAAGACCTGGAGAAACAAGGTCAATGGCCGATTTCTGATGCTGTAATGGCGAAATTATTAAACAATATCAAACAGCAAAAACCTAGAGCTATTGGTTTAGATGTTTATCGGAACTTGCAGGTTAATCCAGGTCATGAAGAACTAAGTCAGGTGTTTTTATCTACTCCTAATTTGATTGGTGTCCAAAAAGTTTTAAAAAATAAAGATGATGATGATTTACCAATTAAACCGCCATATCTATTAGCAAAAAAGAATCAAGTAGGAGCAAATGATTTACCTAGAGATGATGATGGTAGAGTGCGGAGAGGATTAATTTATATATATTTAGAGAATGGTGATTTTGTCGAAAGCTTGGCTTTAAAATTATCATTATTGTATTTACAACCGGAAGGAATCACAGAAGAACCGGCAAAAACTAACCCCAACTATTTACAGTTAGGTAAGGGTGTTTTCCCTCGATTTGAAGGCAATGATGGTAGTTATATTCGAGCTACAGATGGTAGCTATCAAACTATTTTAAATTATCGTGGTAATATCGAAAAGTTTCCTAATATTTCTTTAACTGATGTTTTAGAAAAACCGATTCCCCCGGATTTAATGCGGGATAAAGTTGTATTGATTGGGACAACGGCGGGAAGTTTAAAGGATGTATTTTATACACCTTATACTAATGAGGAATTTGCTAATCCCCGAAGAATGCCAGCGGTAGTAGTTCATGCGAATTTAGTTAGTCAAATTTTGAGTACAGCACTAGATGGTCGAACATTAATTAACTCTTGGTATGAACCCTATGAATATCTATGGATATTTATTTGGTCAATTATTGGTGCTGGTTTAAGTTGGCAGTTACGGAATAATCATCCACTCTTGGTAATTGTAATTATATTATTCACTAGCATTTTAATTTTTGGTAGTTTTGCGTCATTTATCGTTGGTTGGTGGCTTCCTATCGTTCCAGGAATTTTAGCTTTAGGATCGGGATCAATTTTTATTACTGAGTATGTTGCTAGTAAAGCAAGCAGTATGCAAAGAACATTTGGTCGTTATTTAACGGATGAGGTAGTCAACAATTTATTAGCAAATCCTGCGGCTTTAAATTTAGGAGGAGAAAGAAGAAAAGTTACGGTATTAGTTTCTGATTTAAGAGGATTTTCTTCTATTTCTGAGGAATTTAGTCCAGAAGATGTGGTCAAAATTCTCAATCTTTATTTAGAAGAAATGACGGAGATTATTCATAAATATAAAGGAACAATCAATGATTTTATGGGTGATGGTATTTTGGTGATGTTTGGTGCGCCCATTAGTCGAGAAAATGATTCTCAAAGAGCGATCGCCTGTGCAATTGCCATGCAGTTAGCTATGGACAAAGTGAATAAAAGAAATCAAGAAATAAATTTGCCAATTCTAGAAATGGGAATTGGTATTAATACGGGTGAGGTGGTGGCGGGAAATATTGGTTCTCAAAAACGTGCGGAATATACTGTGATTGGTGGTCATGTGAATTTAGCAGCGCGAATTGAGTCCTATACTGTGGGGGGACAAATTCTTATTTCTGAACATACTTGTCATGATGTTGATATTGATTTGCGAATTGATAGTGAGTTTGAGGTCGAAGCTAAAGGGATTAAATATCCCATTAATCTTTATGAAATTGGTGGTATTGGTGGGGAATATAAACTATATTTGCCAGCAGAAGAAGAAAGTATGGTGATTTTAAAAGATGAATTAGCAATTGAATATATTGAGTTGCATGGTAAGCACGTAGATGGAGAATTATTTACTGGTGTGCTGGTAGGACTTTCTGAACATGGCGCACAATTACGTTCTAAGTATCCTTTAGAAAGATTAAGTAATATTAAACTGAAATTATTAACAGATACGGCTTTATATGATGAAGAAGCAGATATATATGCGAAAGTAGTCAAAAAATCGGCTGCTGATCAAAATTATTTTCTGATTCGGTTTACGACTTTGCCACAAAAAGCGATCGCTCGATTAAATAAAATCCGGGAAATCAATTCGATCAGCAATGATATAGGCAATAGGTAATAGTAAAACCATTACTATGATTAGGTTTCAAGGATCAATTATGTCCTAATCATCCTGTCTACAGCTATAATGTTGTAATTTTTAGGACTTATACCAATTCTGTATAAAGATGGGCCAAGTTTAGATATAAACGAACCGCAGAGGCGCAGAGGATACAGAGGAGGAAAACAGAAGATTAAAAAATTAGGTGCAGCCTCATAAAGAAATGGTATTACGCAGAACTTACGGAATAACAAACTGCTCCAGAACGCAGAGGAATAAGAGTTTTGAAGGATTTTTGCGTAAGTCCTGTATGTTATAAAAATTATATTTTATGATACCATAAAACACTTATCCTAAAATAAGTCACAATCATCCAGTAAAGGAAAGGAAGTAGTGTTAATTGTTGATGAGTTGCAATTTATCTTACTAAGACCTACACCTGTTAGAGACTAGGATCATTTTTATTGGGACATCTAAAGATACAAATTTAATTATGAAAGTTACTGTTTTTCTTCTGGAAATAGCTAATAAAATCGGGTTTTGTGCGATTTCGGCTATGAGCTTAATTTTGGTTACAGGTGTATATCCTAGCATTGCTCAAGCACCTAATCCTCAAGGAAACCCCAACCAAGATAGATTTCCCCAATCTCTACCTACGCCAGTACCTTTACCTCCAGAATCTCAACCACAAATACAACCTAGTCCCACCCCGGAATCTACGGAAACTGCTAATGATCAAACAATTCAAGTTGAGAAAATTGAAGTTTTAGGGAGTACGCTGTTTAACTCTGCTGCTCTTAACCCGATTATTCAACCTCTGGAAGGTCGTGCTGTTACTTTTGGAGAACTGAAAAAAGCTGCTGAAGCTATTACCCAATTGTATCTAAATCAGGGTTATATTACATCTAGGGCGGTGTTGGTAGATCAAAAAGTTACTAATGGGATAATTAAAATCCAGGTAGTTGAAGGTAGTTTAGAAAAAATTGAAATTATAGGAACTAAAAGGTTAAATCCTGATTATGTGCGATCGCGCATAGCCTTTGGTGCGGGTAAACCTCTCTCGACAGCTAAACTAGAAGAACAATTAAAAATCCTTCGTATTGATCCTCTCATCGCCAATATAGAAGCCAGCATACAACCGGGAAATGCTTTAGGACAAAGTGTTTTAATTGTCCGTGTTACAGAAGCTAAGGCTTTTAATGTCAATCTTAGTGTTGATAATTACTCTCCTCCCAGTATTGGTTCTGAAAGATTGGGTATAACTGCTAACCATCGTAATCTTACGGGTAGGGGTGATGAGTTAGGGATTTCCTATTATTTCAGTACCAAAGGTGCGGCTAATATTTATAATTTCACCTACAAAGTACCTCTAAATGCCATGAATGGGACTTTGCAATTGCGGAGTTCTATTAATAATAACCAGGTGATTGATCCGAGATTTAAGAATTTAAATATTAGTGGCGAGTCAGAACTATATGAAATTAGTTATAGACAGCCCTTAGTGCGATCGCTTCGAGAAGAATTTGCCCTCTCCGTTGGTTTTAGTTATCAAGATGGGCAAACTTTCACCTTTGCTGGCCCAACTCCCTTTGGTTCTGGCCCAGATCGTCAAGGTAATAGTCGTACCCGTATCTTTAAGTTTGGTCAGGACTATGTGCGAAGAGATACTAAAGGGGCTTGGGCAGTGCGATCGCTCTTTAGTGTCGGTACAGGAATATTCGATGCCACCATTAACCCTGATCCCACTCCTGATGGTCGGTTTTTTAGTTGGTTAGGGCAAGTACAACGAGTCCAAATCCTCAACTCAGATCATCTATTAATAGCTCAAGCCGAAGTACAATTATCTCCCAATGCCCTATTAGGATCTCAACAATATATTATCGGTGGTGGTCAATCAGTACGAGGTTATCGTCAAAACGCCCGTTCCGGTGACAACGGCATTAAATTTTCTCTAGAAGACCGGATCACATTATATCGAGACGGATCCGGTAATCCTATGTTACAATTTACCCCTTTTGTTGACCTAGGATACATCTGGAATGTAGATAATAATCCCAATCCTTTGCAATCTCAACAATTCTTAGCTGGAACAGGAGTAGGTATATTATTTCAACCCATTCCTAACTTAAATCTGCGAATAGATTATGGTGTTCCTCTGGTTAATCTCAGAGATAGAGGCACTAACTCCCAAGATGATGGTTTATATTTCAGCGCTAACTATCGTCTTTAGAGAATGTTTGAAAAGTTTTAGATTGTGATTTTAGGCACTTAAAGATATCCCCCCATGCGCATTAACAAGGAGGGAACTAGAGTCAAAGTCCACCTTTTTAAGGGGGACTTAGGGGGATCTAAAAATATTTGATACACCATGAAAGACTTTTCAAACACCTTCTTAGGCAGGAATATGGCTTCGCCATGCTTCACTATCAGAAGTTAAGGAGTCAGAAAGCAAAGAACAACTGACAAATGACAACCAACTCCTAACAATCTTCTGGTTCAAACTGTGCCACTGTGACAGCATTAAACCCAAAAGATAACACCAAAGGAATTGGACATTTAAACCAAAAAGTGTAAATTACGGCTAAAATTGTCGTAGCGATCGCTGCACCCGCCCAATACATTTCTTGGTCAGTAAATCCGTTTTCTTCTTTAATTACTCTCAATACATTCATAGGTATTGGTTCAGGCATGACTCCACCGGGCGGAAACGCCCAATAGTTCCCACGTCTCTCGACAAATAAATCTGTCCAGCCATTTTCCAAGCACCAATCTTCAATCCACTGAATAGAGTAATGATTCATCATATAGATTCCAATTTTACGTCGTGGTCTCACTCTTAAGATAATTGTTACCAATAACATTCACTCTAATGGCTTTATTGGCTTTATTCTAGATATTTATGAAGAATTTTGTACATATTCATATTATCAATCTTGCTCCCGCATTTATGACCATAGTTAACACACTAACAGTTGTTTGGCAGAGTGGAATGCAAAAGATAATAAACTTTACTTGTAATCAAACTTCATAAATAATTGTAAATTATATAATCCCAAAAGCATTAATCAGCCTTCCAAGATAATATTAAGTATTAATGAAAGTAATATAACCAAAATTTGTAAAGAAAAGTAAATCCTCAGAAATCAAGAGTCAGAATATTTGTTTATGATAAGTAGGTAGGCAAAATTAATTATATAAAAGATTTAGATTTGATGTAGGGGTAGCGCCACCGTGCCTACCCCCATTTATCGGACAACCACAGCAGGTTTGCCCCTACCTAATTCATGGGTTTAGGTATTTTCAAAATGTTTAATTAGGGTTTGCTCAGGTAGTTATTCCTACATTAGCAAGTTTATTAAAAATGACTCGAAAACTCTTATTCTTAATTTAGCCTCCCAAATCCCCCAAAATTAGCGGACTTTGCAGTTCTTAATTCCCCCAGAATTGGGGGTTAGGAAGCATGAAAACCTCTGTGTACAAGGTAGGTCACAAAACAGGAAATAAATTATTAAGAAACTGCTACCTTATCCAGATTTAAAGCCACAACCTCTTGTAACCGCACCAGTACAAAAGACTTATCCAGGTAAGATAACAAACCGCCAGCTTTTGGGCCTCTTTCTTTATTGAGAAAAGATAAATATAAAGCCTTAAAAGCCATAGCTTGTTGAATACCTAACTCCTTAGTCGTTGAGAAAATTAAAGTTTGTAATTCCTCCGCATCCCAATTAGGAATATTTTGCAAATTCTCCATTAATTTTTGCAAATATCCTACTTGTTCAGCATTCAAATCATTAGCCTTATCAGGAACTTGTTCCAAATAAAGCACTAGCTTTTCTTCCTCATCAGCATAATCTGCTAACCACTTGGTTGCAGCCGCTATTCTTTGATTAACAATCTCTTGATCATATTCGCTTAAAGGTTGTAAACTGCGTTGTTTCACCTCATCTTGAATATTTAAACGGGGAACTTGTAACAAAGAAATTAAGGTACTAAAATCAAAAGGTTGATACTTTTTAACTTCATCACCCACCTGGGCGTAAAATAAAGGCATTAACTCCTCAACCAATTCATCAGCATTCGCATACTTATTAATTAAAGTATCGTAATCTCTAAATAAACGGGTTGTAGTTTCATAATTAGGGGCAAAATTAATTACCGATCTCGGCTGAGTTCTTAACATTAAAAACCGCAATAATTCCGCCGGTAATAAATCAGCAATTTCTCTTGCACTTGAACCCACACCTTTAGAAGAACTCATCTTTGTACCATTAACAAGGATAAATTCATAAGGTGAATGGAAAGGAGGTTGTTTTTGCAAAACCTTGCGATAAATAGCATTAGCAACATCACGAGAACCACCTTTTTGAGAATGATCCTTACCTGCCATTTCAATAGTTACACCCTGCACATCCCATTTAGCCACCCATTCAACTTTCCAAGGTAATTTACCATTACCATTAAAAGGGGAAACCCAACCAGAATGGCCACAACCTTTGACATAATCCACGCCTTCAGGTTTGCAAGTGTAAAAAACTTCTGAACCGTTATAATCTGTAGTTACAGTAGTAGCGATTTTACCGCAATTTTCACAAACAACTTGAAAAGGATACCAATTATTGGGACGATCTGCCTTACTTGCTTCCTTATAAGCTTCCCGGACTAAATGGGCATTTTTCAGGAAAATATCAATATGATTATTAAGTCTTCCTGAACGATATAAATCACGTAAAAAATAGGTTTGTGGTTTAATTCCTAAGTATTCAAAAATTTCAAAAAACTCACCAATAAAATACTTAGCGTAATCTGGGGCATTCTCACCAGGAGAGGGAACATTGCACAGAGGAAAACCCAAATAAGGCTGAAATTTTTCTTGATCTAAATATTTAGGAACAGTATCTAGCGCATCATAGTCATCCACACCATACAAAAACTTTACAGGGTTACCTGCGTGTTTTAATGCACGGTAAATAACGTCATGAATAACCACACCACGCAAAGATCCGACGTGAATCCGTCCTGAAGGGGTCTTAGAATCATTAACTACTTGTTCGCCTACTGCATCAGCAGCAATTTTATCAGCCCAAAACATTTATATTTCATGATTTCACAATCTATCTATTTTAACTTTTGTCATGGAGAATAATCTTATTTTTGGCTAAGTTCAATGATATTGCGATCGGGATCTTTAACAAAAATGGCTTCCCGACCAGATGCACTACCTTCAAAGGTATAATTTTTAGCAGTTAATTCGTCTTTAACAACCTGCAAATTAACTACAGCAAAGGCAATATGGGGATTTTGCCCCCATTTTTCCTGCTGCTTATCGGTGGGTACTGTGGGCGCAACGATGAGATGAAGTTGATAATTATCAATTTGATACCAGACACCGGGATATTTTAAAGGCCGTTCTACTTTTTGTAGTCCTAATATTTGACCATAAAAATGTTCTGAACGTTCTAAGTCAGTGACGAGAATGGCGGTATGAAGACTTTCTAAAATCTGCATTTTTGATTACTAAGAACAAGTTAAATAATTCAAAGTTTGTAGTCAGGAATTTATTCCTGATTTGAAGACTCAAGTCCTCACTACTAACTTAACTCAAAGTTTGTAGTTAGGCACAAGTCAGGAAAGAATGAACTAGGAAGACACGAAAAGACGAAGTAAAGAGAGTTTAAAAGATATTCTGCGTCAGTGCTGGGTGCTATGAATGGGGAAATATGGGTTAGAACTGTCACCTGTACAGGACAAAAAATAGAGAAAATCGGTGGTGGGAATTGTTTGTTGATAGAGTATTCGTAAATTGTTTTATGATCGCGCTATTTGGGAATTTTATACAAAAAAATTATTAAAAATTATTAATAAAATTCTTATTTGGGGTAATATATCCGAAGTTTCTGTATAATCAATACTTGTACTTTTTACTGCATTTATTTTTAATAAAATTAAAAAAAATGGGATAATACAATGGCAAAAACGGCACAATCAATAGAACCAAATATTGCAGATTTAGGCAATAGTTGGCTTAAATCTTATAATTTAGATTATAAATTAGAACAAGAATCTTTAAATACTGAAATAGACAAAGCACTTTCTGATTATTTCACTAAAAATGGAGGGACAGGGGCTAATCGTCCAGATGCAAAACTACTTTTGCAAGATAAAAATTCAAATTATTATCCTATTTTGATTGAGTACAAAGGTTATAAAGATAAACTTGTAAAACTTGACAGTGACGGAAAAATTGAGAATAGAACTAATAAAAATGAGCCGCATTTTAAAAATATAAATTCATTTGCTGTAAATGGCGCAGTACATTATGCAAATGCTGTTTTACATCATACAAGCTATACTAACATAATAGCTATTGGTATGACGGGATATAAAGATGAAACTGGAAAAATACGGCATGAAATCGGTATATATTATGTTTCTAAAAGCAACTTTGGTGTTGGGCAAAAAGTTGGAGAATTTTCGGATTTTTCTTTTTTAGCACCTGAAAATTTTGATGAGTTTATTGAGAGAGTAAAGACATTAAGTCCAACTCAACAAGAACTTGACAAACTAAAAGAGCAAAGAGAAAAAGAAATTGATGCCAGTTTAGTAAAACTCAACAACGATATTTATCAAAACGAAAAAGGTTTGGGAGAAAATGATCGTGTATATCTCGTTGCTGCTTCAATTATTGCAACAATTGGAATACCGGGTAAAGTTTCTCCTCTTGAAAAATCTGATTTAAAATCTTCTACTGAAAAAGGCAATACTGACGGTGAAATAATAGTAAGAAAAATTACAGCTTTTTTAGGTGAAAAAGCTGACGGGATGACAAAAATAGTTAAAATGCAGACAGAATAAGCCTCATAGCTCTCTCACCGCGTTGATAATACTTCCGCTTATTAGGAGATAATCTCAATAATTCTCTAACTAATTCCCGACAATTATCTATAAAATC
>JBJTUF010000013.1:0-4296 GCA_046080565.1 Cuspidothrix sp.
CTTTTAGGTGTATTTTGTAGAATTCAGGTAACATTATCAATAGATAGTCCTTATTGAGAATAGTGGGGCTATCTTTTTTTACCATAAATCGGTACAATTTTCACCTGATAAGCTGTTTAGGTTATTTCGTCATCCCCTCAGGAGATAGAGATATTTCTCCTGTTTTCCCAAATGTGTAATTAATTTTTCGTAAGCACTTATCTATTATGTATAGAAATTCTACTTACTAATAGTATTTCTAGATGAAGATGCACTTTCCTTTTTTATTGTAGAGACGTTCCTCCGGAACGTCTTGACCGGATTTACAGCAGTTTCTGAATGTAGGAGGTACAGTGAGGTACAGATTTAGCAAGTAATATACCTGCACCACAATAATTTGATGATTCAAGTTTGTACCTCATTTCGATGCAATATGCTGTATAAGTTAGAATTTAGCTAATGTGGGTGTTTTCCCTTTTAACCCAATCATTAATTTCAGGGCAAATATTTTGAGAATAGGAACTCGCTGCATCAACCATAAACCTAAACGGCGAATTATGACTACTGGTAATAGATTATTAGAAAAGACCCGATCTAATAAATCAGTAAAACCTAAAATTGCTAGATTTTCTTTTTTTCGCCACTGTTCATATTGTTGAAGAACAGAGATATTTCCAATATCTTGACTATTTTTGGATGCTGTTTGGATGATTTCTGCTAGGGCTGCTGCATCACGAATTCCTAAATTTAAACCTTGTCCGCCTACCGGATGACAGTTATGGGCTGCGTCACCAATTAAAGCTAAACGGGGTAACACATAGCGATCGCTCTGCATTAATTGTACCTGAAAAACAAACCTCTCTCCTAATAATTCTAATTTCCCTCCCTGTTGACCATAGCGTTTATTCAATTCTGCTAAAAATTCCTCATCATTCAAACCACACAAAGCTTTTGCTTCTTCATGGGGTGCTGTCCACACAATGCGACAACGATTTCCTGGTAAAGGTAAAATGGCAAATGGTCCACTAGACCAAAATTTCTCATAAGCGGTGTTACTGTGGGGTTTTTCTGGTTTGACAAAAGCCACAATACAAGATTGCCAATATTTCCAACCTTTGGTTTTTATCCCTGCCGCTTGCCGAATTGGTGATTTTGAACCATCGGCCGCTACTAATAATTTACTGCGAATTTCTTGGGTGGTTTCGTTAATTTTAATGGTAATTTTAACTATATCTAACTGATTTTCAGTCTTGACTACTTCCGCCGGACAAAGATAGGTAACATGAGGGCAATTATGGACAAATTGCTGTAAAGGTTCTAAAAGTGCATAATGTTCTGCTACATAACCTAATTCTGGTGTTCCTAAATCGGAAGTTTGGAATTTAACCACATCGGGATAATCAGCATCAGATAAACAAACTTGTTTATATTTTTCAATATTGGGGAGTATTTTGTCCCAAATGCCAATTCCTTGAAAAATCCGGGCTGATAACATATGTACAGCATAGGCTTGACCTTTAGCCACTGCGGCTGATGTTACTTTAGCTTCAATTAAAAGAATATTTAAACCAGAATCTTTTAATGCTGCGGCCAAAGTTAAACCGACTATACCACCACCAACAATCACTAAGTCATAATCATATCCCCAGTTATCTCTGATGGTGATCTGGGAATTGCCAAGGGTAGGAGTTAACTGCGAAATGGACATTATCAAGATAAGCTAAAAGATTTTCTAGTTCTTATTGTGGCGCGATCGCCCTCAAAAAATCAAATTAAAAAGGCAAGAGGCAATAGGCAATAGGCAAGAGTGAAGAGGTTGTGAGCGATTTTACTTTTCTTCACACATTGTGTTTATCTCACTTCTACCCGACTTGAAAATAAGACCCCACCCCTAACCCCTCCCCGCAAGCGAGGAGGGGAATAAGAAGTTTTTTTCATGTGTCCTGGTGTACGCAGTTCATGATGGCTACTTACATACTCATATTCATCAATCGCTCCGCCATTTCAAAGTTAGCTGTGACATTTTGCACATCATCTAATCCTTCTAATGTATCAATTAATTTAAACAGTGATTTAGCCTGATCTTCATCTGTGACTTCTACCTGATTACCAGGAATCCAACGTAACTCTACATCTGCAATTTTAAATCCTTTTGCTTTCATGGTTTGACTAAGTGTTTCTAAACTTGCCACTTCCGTAAATACCTCAGCAGTTTCATCCTCAATCATTTCATAGGATTCAGCATTTCCTTCTAAGGAAGCTTCTAAAAGCTGCTCTTCGTCTCCCACACCTGCAACCACACAAACACCTTTTTGGGAGAACATCCAACTCACACAACCAGTTTCTCCCAAATTACCGCCATTTTTACTAAAAGCCACCCGTAAATCAGCCGCCGTGCGATTACGATTATCTGTGAGTGCTTCAATTAAAATGGCCACACCACCAGGCCCATAACCTTCATAGCGAATTTCTTCTAAAATATTATTATCACTAAAAGTACCTGCACCTTTAGCGATCGCTCGTTCAATATTATCATTAGGAATTCCCGCCGCTTTCGCTTTATCTATCGCTGTCCGCAATTGAAAATTCCCTGCTGGATCTGGTACACCATTCCTAGCTGCTACAATAATTGCCCGTGATAGTTGGGTAAAAATATTTCCTCTCTTAGCATCTACTACCGCTTTCTGGCGTTTAATATTCGCCCATTTACTATGTCCTGCCATAATCAAACAATATTCATATTCTTTTCAAAATATACAGGGAATAGGGAACAGGGAACAGGCAAGAGGCAAGAGGTAGAAGGCAGTTTGAAACCCTTGTAGAGATCTTCCGGTGGAACGTCTCTACCATTGCATTCTTCCTCCTGACTCCTGACTCCTGAACTCCTGAACTCCTACTTAATGATTTACCTGCATTAATCGCTGTTTGAGTCGTTCCGCTTCACCTGCATCAACTAAACAACCTTTTTCTAATAGAAAAGCGCCATCACAATAATCTAACTCTTCTAAACGATGTGTCACCCACAAAGCCGTAATACCGCGACTTTTAACGAGATTACGCACACTAGCGACTAAATCTAGTTGACTATCTGGATCTAATAAAGCCGTGGGTTCATCTAATAATAAGACATCAGAATGACGAGCGATCGCTCCAGCAATTGCCACTCGCTGTTTTTGTCCACCAGAAAGGGCATAAATTGGCCGTCGCTGTAGATGGAGCAAATTTACAGCCGTTAAAGCTTCCTCAACTCTGGCCTTTACCATAGTCGGTAACAACTTTTCCGCCACCAACCCAAATGCCACATCCGCACCAACTGTAGGCATTACCAGTTGATGATCAGGATTTTGGAACACAAAACCGACAGGAGGTACAACCATCACTTCCCCAGATTTAGGAGTTAATAAACCCGCTATTAATCTTAAAAGCGTAGATTTACCACTCCCATTTGTTCCCAGAAGCATCCAAAACTCACCTTTAGGTACTTGAAGAGAGCAAGATTTAATTACTTGCTCCCCATTAGGCCAAAAGAAGTTTAAATTATTAACTTCGATGCCTATAGATGTCATGTTTATACCTTAGTTTCTTCAGCAGGAACAAGAGAAGCAAAACCCGGTGGTCTACCACTGCTAGTCGCTGCACCATCTTTTTGCACAATCTGAACTCCCGAAATTTCACTAGCACGCACAGCAATTTTTTTCTCTGTTTTGCCCTCGCACTTGAGTTCCACAATATCAGGATTTCCAGAGCGCATTGCCGCCAAAATTAGCTGATAGACAGCTTCTGCATCTTCAGTAGACTTACGTTGTACTGATATCGGAAAAGCAGTATTTCTGATGCTTAGGTCAATGGTAAACATTTAGAATTAATCAATTTTCACTGTATGACTCATTCTAGCGTCATTAGTTCAGTTGTCAGTTGTTGGTTGTTAGTTGTCTATTTCTTCTTGCTCCCCCGCTCCCCCGCTCCCCTGCTCCCCCGCTCCCCCCTAAACTATTCCCAAAATAAAATTTTCTTTCCAGCCCACTGGCAAAAATAGAGATTTTCACCTATTATGATAGAAAGCGTAAAAAATTGTAAACTAGATTGACAATCTGGTTCATTTTCTGTAATGGCTAAAATTTGCCAATTTATAGACGCATAACATCCGTACTTATAAAACATTTTGGAGATACTCCCATGACCATCGCAGTTGGACGCGCCCCCAGTAGAGGGTGGTTTGACGTATTAGACGACTGGTTAAAGCGCGATCGCTTCGTATTCGTAGGTTGGTCAGGAATATTACTATTCCCCTGTGCCTTCCTCGCATTAGGCGGTTGG
>JBJTUF010000014.1:0-6030 GCA_046080565.1 Cuspidothrix sp.
TCGGTTCTTTCCAGTTCTTGTGTGATCCACTCTTCCATTGACTGACGTTGGTTTGACTCTGGGTATTTTCATAGTCAATACACAATCCCTGGATTTTGTCAAACTTTATGTTAAGAAAGATGTGGGTAATGGATAGCTTAAAAAGAGGGAATTTGATTAATTTCTCCTCTTTCTAAGGGGGTAAGGGGGGATATAATCGAGAAATAGTTAAGTTTCAAATTGGTATTAATTCTGTACCAGTTGGTTGTGCAAAATGCTGTAATGATTTGCTAATTTTATATCCAATTCAAAATATTTTTGTTATCAATCCACGTACTTTTTGAGATGAAAAAACAAGATCAAAGTAGTTTTTGTTCTTAAAGTCATAGAAAATGTTGGGGCTTGGTTTAAATTTAGCGATCGCTAACTCTATTTTAATTAATAAAAGGCGATCGCTTATTTTAGATATGTTTAAAATCCCATAGCTTCCGCAACAGCTTGAGTATCTGCGGGAATACCTTGTTTAAACTGAGCATGACTGTGTTTAATGGCTGTATCTGGATCTTTTAACCCATTACCAGTGAGAACACAAACCACTGTTGCACCAGTAGGAACTTCATCTTTTACCTGTAACAAACCGGCAACAGATGCAGCACTGGCAGGTTCACAGAAAATTCCTTCTGATGAGGCTAACAGGCGATAAGCGTCGAGAATTTCTTCGTCAGTCACAGCACGGAAACGGCCTTGACTGGAGGTTTGGGCGGCTACAGCTTTATCCCAACTCGCAGGATTACCAATTCTAATGGCTGTGGCTAAGGTTTCAGGATGTGCTACAGGTTGACCATTGACTAAAGGTGCAGCGCCAGCAGCTTGGAAACCCATCATTTTGGGGAGGCGATCGCATTTACCATCTTGATGATATTGACAAAAGCCCATCCAATAGGCCGTGATGTTGCCCGCATTGCCTACAGGAATACATAACCAGTCGGGCGCATTTCCCAAGACATCCACAACTTCAAAAGCACCAGTTTTTTGTCCTTCTAAGCGGTAGGGATTGACGGAGTTAACTAGAGTGATGGGATAGTTGTCTGCCATGTCCCTAACAATTTCTAGGGCGCGGTCAAAATTACCTTTAATTGCTAATACTTCTGCACCATAAAGTAATGCTTGTGCCAATTTACCTAAAGCTACATAGCCATCGGGAATTAAGACAAAGGGACGCATTCCGCCTCTTCTGGCATAGGCGGCGGCGGCGGCGGAAGTATTACCAGTGCTGGCACAAATTACAGCCTTAGCGCCTGCTTCTGCTGCTTTAGAAATTGCCATTGTCATACCCCGGTCTTTGAAGCTACCAGTCGGGTTAAGACCATCATATTTAACATATACCTTGACCTGTCTGCCAATACGTTCGGCGATCGCTGGCACGGGAATCAAGGGTGTATTACCTTCCAGCAGAGTCACCACGGGGGTTTTTTCGCTGACAGGCAAGTATTGACGATAGGCTTCTATCAGCCCTGGCCATGGTTGGCAATGAGATTTAGCAGCAGACAGGCTCAAAGTCACAGGATTCAAAACTTCTTAATTAAGGATTAGGAATTGGGAATGCTTTTATTACAAGTATCCCACTTTTCAAGTCTATATGTTAGTTCCGGAACAACGTTATCATGATCGGAGTCCCTTATAACTACATTTGTAACCTATTAGAGTATATGATGAAAACAATACTATTTTTTAACAAAGATTAAGATTAGTATATTATAATATCATATCTAACGGTGTGAGTTAAGTTTGTGATGCAAACAACTATGTCTACTATGTCATCCAGTGTTTCCGAGTGCGAATCCCACGCTAACTTAGTTAAGAAGTTAACAAGGGCCTACTATCAAGACGATCAGCAAGCGAAGTTCATGGACTTGCAAGCAGAAATAGATTCCCTTTTAGAGCAATTACAAAATCTTAAAAGTGAACGAGTGGCTTGTTCTCCCGAAGAAGAGTAAGCGGTAACTATTGAAATTGTTGATTAGTTTGTGACCAACGTTGCAGACTATATCCTCGCTTTGTTTCTACCAGTAACGCTAGAGATTGGTCATCAGTAAGTTGAGCGATCGCTATTAGCGTTTGCTGGTCTTGACGATCAAAATCACTATAAATAACTTTCCCATCCGCCGCAAAAATTAGAGTTCGAGGTTGTTTTTGTCTCTTTGGTGGTTGGGTCTTATTTTCATTTGACTGGTTTAAAGCTGCGATCGCTTCAGCAGAAATAGTCATCATAACTTGCTGATTTTTCTCATTAGTTAAACTAACTAACTGTACAGGCCAATCAGCCATTTGTGTTTCCATTTCCTGTAAATTAGGAACAGCACTGACTTTAGTATCCCCCGAATGTTGTAAAGTCTGCCAAATAGTTGGCAAAATTGACTTTACTAACTCAGGTTTTTGTGGAGATAAATCTTTCAATGAAACTGGAGATGGTTGTACCCATTCTAAAGCATCCACAGTTAAAGCTAAGGGTTGAGGATGAACAGACTCAATCTGACTATCAGGAAGTTTAGGTCCAGATATTAACAAATGCAAGCCTTGATTTTGCACCTGTACAGCTTTAATAGTAGCCGCAATAATTTCCTGTTGACCATTAGGTTTCCAAACAATAATTTGTATAGTTGGATCAGAACTAATACCCAAAATATGCCGCCAAAATTTGCCCGGCTGGTTTTTGGATTCATCAAAATTTACAAACGGATAAAACAACCAACTTGTACCATTATGAAATGCACTAACTTTCACCTCATAGGATGTTTCATTAAGAGTATTTTTTAAATCAGTTTCTAAAGAAATTGGCAACCAATCCCGTTCATTAATCTGATTAATTTGTTTTACCGCGCCAATAATCCGACTTTTATGGACATTATTAATCTCATTATCAAGTTTTGCTAATATACCTTGAATATACTTGAGAGTTTCTCCATCAATATTTGATTGTGATTGTAACCAACTATTAGTTCTTTCTTCTCCTCTTTGGACTTTAAAAATTAGTGCCACCCAAGCTAAAACCGCTCGACGATTAGGATTTAATCGTAAAGCTACAGTTGCCCGATTCCAAATTCTACCCTTATCTGTTTGGATTAAATTAGCAATTTCTTCAGCATTATTAGGTGATTTCATAAAGACCTGTAAACCTTGTTCCCAACGACCATCAATAATATCTGCTATTACCTGTTGACTAGGACTAGCCCAATTTTTTTCCGCTTGGTTTTTAGTAAAATTAGAATATAACTTAATCACATCTATTTGTGCCTTAGCTGCTGGTATAAAAGGCTGTTTCCGATCCTTCTCTATAGATTTTAACCAAGTTAAAGCAGGAGTCCAAAGTCCATTTCTTGCTAAAAATATAGACTGTTGAAAAGCAAATTCATTAACAGCAGATTTTTGGAAATTAATTTCTTCTAGATAAACAGAATTAGCAACTAACTGACTGGGTTTAACTTGATAAACTTGAAAATTTGGTTCTAAATCAACAGTTTGATCAATAACTAACTCTTTTCTATCATTACCTGTTACTTGTTGCCATTTGGGTAATTTACCATTATTCGTTTTCCAAGATAGCATTTGTTGTAAACTCTTAAGAGTAGGATTATAATGAACAACTTGACCATAAATAATATTATTATCCTGTTGATACTTACCCTCTAAATAAAACCAAAAGCCTGGTGAGTTAGTATCTGTAAATGCTTTGATGGTAGTTAAAGGTAAATGTATTTTTGCTTGTTCATTGTCTACTTCTGATATTTTTGCAGATTTAGAGGAATCAACAAATTTTTTTGCTAAACCAATAATAGGTAATTTGCTAATTAAATAATAGTATTTTTCTGTCTGAAATTTATATTCTAAATCTTGGGAACGCTGATAAATTTGTAATTCTACTAATTGCTGACAATTAGATTTACAATTTACTCGTTCTTGGAAAATCGGCATTAAAAAATATTCTTCTGACTTAATATTTAAAGGAATAGTTTCCCCAGCTATGCGTTTTTTTTTGCTTAAACTACGTTCAATAGCTGTAAGTGTTTCCGGTATTTCCCGTTTACCTGTAGAAATTTTTGCCCATTGTGGTAAATATTCATTCAGCCAGCTAACTTGTGCAGGATCTAAGATAAATAGAACACTGATCCAACCAAAACCGATAATTGCACCTGCAATGCTAAACAACAGACTCAGCGCTAAAGTAGAGGATAATAAACTTCGCCATTGAGAAGGTTGTGGCTTTTTTTGGACAGTGCTTTTAATTAGACCCTGATGAGTTTGATTGACCCCATTCAGTTTTAGTCTGCGTTTGCGCGGTTTATTCTTCATCTGACATCACTAGCAGTTCTAACTTGACGTTGTTCAAAATCATTTATAGATTTTGACAAACTTAGTGTCATTTTGCCAGTGTAATGGGGTAAAAGTTTAAACTTCGTTGCAAGTATAGAGAAAATAAGTCTGGACTTACACAAGACCATTGGTAATTATGGAGTAAATAAGTTATCTAATCTTCTGGAATGGACTTCTAGACTGTCTTTTTATTTGGAAGTACACTATTTTTGTGATAGATCTAGGAAATTTGCTAACTTGTAGACTATTCGCGCACCGACATTTCCATCCCATTCACCATCACCAACTTCACACACATCAAAACCAATAATTTCTCTCCCACTATTTACGACTTCGCGGAATAAACAATAAACTTGTTCTAATTCTAATCCTCCAGGAACAGAAGTACCTGTATTTGGACAAAGTTTAGGATCTAAACCATCTACATCAAAGCTGATATAAACTTTATCTGGTAAATGATTGATAATTTCTTGACATAAATTTAGCCAATTTTTACCAGAATATAGTTGTTGTTTGATTAATGGATCGTAATAAGCAATAATCCGTCCATTGGATTGATTAATCATTTCTACTTCATCATGACAAATATCCCGTAAACCTACTTGAACTAATTTGGTAATTTGGGGAATTTTCATCCCATTAAACATAATTGAAGCATGGGAAAATTCAAATCCTTCATAGGCATTTCTTAAGTCGGCATGGGCATCAATATGTAAAATACCAAAATTATCATATTTAGTGGCTAAGGCTTGAAAATAACCTAAAGGAACGCTATGATCACCACCAATAACAGCTACTTTTTTACCTAAGTTTAGGGCTTTTTTAGATTCTGTAAATAGCCATTCATTAATTTGTTGACAACTATGGTTAATACTCAAAAGAGTATTTTGTAAATTTTGGGAATCTGATATTTTTAAACCTTGTGCTAGATGTTCAATGATGCTTTTTGCCTGTTCACGATAATATTCATTTTTTTCTAACATTTCTGAAGGGGGTTTTTCCAAAAATATTCCTTGTTTCCAGCCTTCAGAATTATCAAAATCAAATAAATCTATTTGCAGGGAAGCTTCAGCAATTCTTTCTGGTCCTTGTGCTGTTCCTTGATGATAGGAAACTGTGACTTCCCAGGGAATGGAAAAGATAATTAATTTTGCTGATTCATAGTTAAATGGTAAGCCTAAAAAATTACCATTGTCTTCAGCGATGTCATTAGGATTATAGTTTTCTAAGGAGAAGTTCATATTTTTAATTGGTTGATAATTTTAATTCCCATTCAAGTATTGTAGGGTGCGTCAGATATTACAAATCTGTTTATTGATAGAATTTATTCAGTCTGACGCACCCTAGGTATCTTTTCAGAAATCAAATAGGAGTCCTATGTATCTAACTTACTTTTTGACCAGTCAATCGAGAATATTTTACCAGATTTGATGGGGGTAATTCTGATATGGGGGTGATACCTTAACAATTTTATTCAAAATAGATTAGCCAACCCATACTTTTCCCACTGCAAACATCCCATAAATAAACTAATATATTGGTTCTTCAGTACCTAGTATGCCAAATTATTAGAATAAGAAATCTAAATCAGATAAAGAAGAATATTAAAACCATTGATATAGTTGACTTAGGAGACAAAGTTGTAGTTGACTGTAAGTGAGAATGTTGAAATTTGGGTAA
>JBJTUF010000015.1:0-11547 GCA_046080565.1 Cuspidothrix sp.
CTCCTTTCCCCCGTAACTGGGTAGAAATTGTAGAAAGAGTTTGTCGAGTGGGTGTGTTTAGTACAGCAGCGAGAGAATTAGGTTTAGACATTAGTTACACCCGTCAACCTATCCAATTATTTGATGGTAAACCTTTCAACACTGATGATCCTTTTGCTTATCTGAGCAGTTTAGAAATTAAACGCGATTTTTCTGTGGCAGAAGTAGTGCTTGATACTCCTAGAAAAGTCGCAGCTTAAAAAAGGCAGGAGGCACAAAGAAGGAAATTCTCGTTCCCATACTCTGTATAGGAATGAATACAGTAAGGCTCTGCCTTACACAATAACAGAGGCAGAGCCTCTTAATGGCATTCCCAGTCTCAGACTGGGAACGAGATTAATTGACCAATTACCAAAACTATGCAAAACCGTACTCTCACTTTTAACAATTCATCTCCTAAAACTCAAATGCAAACATCTACTAAAACCCGCAACCGTCAGCCATTTTTACAAATTCAAGATGTTACTAAAATCTATCCTACAAAAAAAGGACCTTTTACAGTTCTAGACGGTGTAAATTTAGAAGTAGAACAGGGTGAATTTATCTGTGTAATTGGACATTCTGGTTGTGGTAAATCAACTTTATTAAATATGGTTTCTGGTTTTAATACTCCTAGCACTGGCCAGGTGTTATTAGAAGGACAACCAATTGTTAAACCAGGTCCAGATCGCATGGTTGTCTTTCAAAACTATGCGTTATTACCTTGGCGTACAGCATTTGAAAATATCTACTTGGCTGTAAATGCTGTTTACCCCACTAAACCAGAAGCAGAAAAACGTTCCATTGTACGGGAACATTTAGCTATGGTGGGTCTGTCAGATGCTATGGAGAAGAAACCCATGCAAACGTCCGGGGGGATGAGACAGAGGGTTTCGATCGCCCGTGCTTTGGCTATTCGTCCTAAAGTGTTGATTTTAGATGAACCTTTTGGTGCTTTGGATGCGATCACCAAAGAAGAGTTACAGGAGGAGTTGTTAAAAATTTGGAATGAAAAACGTTGTACGGTGTTGATGATTACCCATGATATTGATGAAGCACTGTTTTTAGCTGACAAGTTAGTGATGATGACCAATGGACCTCATGCCAAAATTGGGGAAGTGATGGAAATTCCTTTTTCTCGTCCACGCGATCGCGCTTTAATTATGGAAGATCCCAAGTATTATCAATTGCGTAACTATGCGTTAGACTTCCTATTTAACCGCTTTGCCCATGATGATGTAGGTTAATACTAAACTAGGCGAATTAAATTTCGCCTCTTCTCTATTTTCTCAGGAATAAATAATGGTTCTCATAGAGGGAGAATTATACATAGACAAACAGAGTCAATTTTTGGGAGACGTATAAGCTATTGCTTATATGAGGTATATAATATTTTTTTAATAATTTATCTCTTTGGGTTATTTTTTTTCACCTAAAGGTTGTATGCTATTTTTAATTGGAAAGTTGATCCCCAGTTTTCAGAAAACACTGAATGTGGGTGTTTTTTTTTTACATAATTGTGTTTCAGAGTCACAAAGGTTTCTCCTTGAGTAGCTCCTTAACCCACAATTCATGTAGATTGTCAAATCTCATCATTAATCAGCAGGATGTCTTATCCTTACTGTTTTTTGTATAAAGAACACAGTTAAGCACTACTTGAGGAGTATTTAAAAATGTATTTTGAGAAAAATGTTTTAATCAGACTACAATGCTAAAAGTCAATCTTTTAGAGCGAGATTAATATATTCATCTGACCAACATAAATCTGCAAAAGCTGTTAATCAATGAGAGTTATTTGTAATTTTAACAGCTTCAACTTTTCCGCTTTTATCAGCAAAAGTTAGCCAATACCAAATGTTTTCGCATCTAAATAAGCTGGGTAGCTAAATTTTAGAGTACCCAGGATTATTGCTGGCAAATTAACATGGTTACATGATTGTGAACCAAGTAAATTTATGGACAGATGAAAACAGGTATTTTGCTTAGGTTTAATGTTTCTCAGTCAGCAGAAAATTTTGCCTCAAAACACATTTAGTTCATTTATTATCATATTCCTCATTAGAGGATAAGGAGGTATTCATGGATTTTATATCCTTATTTGTTAAGGACTTTATTGCCCAGTTGCAGTCACCAACATTAGCCTTTTTGATTGGTGGGATGATCATTGCTGCTTTGGGTAGTGAATTGGTAATTCCAGAGTCTATTTGTACGATCATTGTCTTCATGTTGCTAACTAAAATCGGTCTAACTGGTGGCATTGCCATCCGTAATTCCAACCTAGCGGACATGATTTTACCTGCACTTTTTGCTGTAGTCACAGGTATAGGGATTGTATTCATCGCTCGTTATACATTAGCCAAGCTACCTAAAGTCAGAACCGTAGATGCGATCGCCACTGGGGGCTTGTTTGGTGCGGTAAGTGGTTCTACTATGGCTGCGGGACTGACGGTACTGGAAGAACAAAAGATTCCCTTTGAAGCATGGACTGGCGCACTTTATCCTTTTATGGATATCCCTGCCCTTGTAACTGCTATTGTTGTAGCTAATATTTACCTCAACAAGAAGAAACTTAAAGAAGCTCCCGATTCTGCTATGGAGGAATCCTTGGCTAAACAGCCAGTGGCGGCTGGTGATTATCCCAGCACTCGGCAGGAGTATCTCAGTCAGCAGAAAGATCCTGCGGATAATAAGGTCAAGATATGGCCAATCATTGAGGAAAGTCTGCGGGGACCTGCTTTATCAGCAATGTTATTAGGTCTTGCTTTGGGACTGTTTACCAAACCAGAAAGTGTTTATAAAAGCTTTTACGATCCTGCTTTTCGTGGCTTGCTTTCCATCCTGATGCTGGTTATGGGTATAGAGGCTTGGTCTAGAGTTGGTGAGTTGCGTAAGGTTGCTCAATGGTACGTTGTATATAGTGTGATTGCACCCTTTATACATGGATTAATTGCTTTTGGTCTAGGTATGATTGCTCACTACACCATGAATTTCAGCATGGGCGGTGTTGTGGTATTAGCTGTGATTGCTTCCTCTAGTTCAGATATCTCCGGTCCTCCTACTTTGCGGGCTGGTATTCCTTCTGCTAATCCTTCAGCCTATATAGGTGCATCCACAGCCATTGGTACACCAGTTGCCATCGGTTTGTGTATACCTTTCTTTATTGGCTTGGCACAGGCGATCGGCGGCTAATTCCCGTTGTAGTCTGTTGGCAGTTATTTGACCCAGCAGACTGAACAACTCAATGTATAATATCAATTTACATAGGTAAAGAGGTAATAGAAATGTCCAAGCGTGCTAATAAGCTCGTTATCGTCACCGAAAAGGTGCTGATGAAAAAGGTTGCTAAGATTATTGAAGAATGTGGAGCAACTGGTTACACAGCAGTAGATACTGGTGGTAAAGGTAGTCGCAACGTGCGCTCTACTGGAAAACCCAGCTCTTCTGATACTGATTCTAATGTGAAATTTGAGATACTCACCGAAACACGGGAGATGGCCGAAAATATCGCTGATAAAGTGGCAATAACATTTTTTACAGATTATGCAGGTATTATCTATATCTGTGAAGCAGAGGTACTATACGGAAGACATTTCTGTGGACCTGAAGGCTGTTGATATAATATACCTAAGAGGCCGGGGTAAGACCCCGGTTTATGAACACAAGAGATTTACTATAAATAACTATAAATCTTATGTATCGAAGTTATCCGTACAACAGATAATCTAATGGTAGTAATATTAAAATTTTGCATTCACAAATTAATATTTTGATCCCTCAAGGCTGTATACTATACCTTATTAAAATTCCTTCTAGAGTAAATTCTGATTTTGAGTTATAAGCTCTGTTAATTTGATTATAGCGCACTTATGCAAACACATTCAAGTTAAGCGCAATTAACTAAGAGTGTTTTTTAGTAGCTTATAAATCTGTTTACCTTTCTCTCTACGGACAACTATGGATTTATGGCATGGAATTATGGGCTGATTTAGCTCTGAACTTAATCGATCTCAAGCCTCATAAACGCCTCTTTTTTCACCGTGGCTTTCAGGCTCTATCCCTTATGAAACAACCTGTTTAACCACCTTGTCACCCGTTAAGCCCTAGCTTTAGCCTTCGGTGTAGCTTCCGGTGCTGGTCCTGTTGCTGGTCTTTACGGTGCTGTTTGTGTAGGCTTTTTTGCTGCCTTGTTTGGTGGTACACCTACCCTAATTTCTGAACCCACTGGTCCAATGACTGTGGTAATTACAGGTATTATTAGTTCTTTACACCGCACGTGATCCAGAAAACGGGATGGCTATGGCTTTTACCGTAGTTATGTTAGCAGGACTATTTCAAATCATCTTTGGTGTTTTCAAGCTAGGCAGATATATCACCCTTATGCCCTACAGTGTAATTTCTGGCTTTATGTCAGGAATTGGGGTGATTTTAATTATTTTGCAAACAGCACCTTTCCTGGGACAGCCAACCCCTAAAGGTGGCGTTTTAGGAATAGTTCAAAACCTGCCAAATTTAATATCAAATATTAACCCCATCGCTTTGATTTTGGGTGTGATGACGGTGGCAATTATTTATTTAACGCCATCAAAAGTGAAGCGCATTGTTCCCCCTCAATTAATAGCTTTAGTCTTAGTAACTGTAGTTTCAATTGTATTTTTTGGTAATGCCGATATCAAACGTATTGGTGTCATTGAAACTGGTTTACCCAAGATTCAGCTACCAACTTTCACCCTATAAAACCTCACCTTAATGTTAGTGGATGGGGTAATGTTAGGGATGTTGGGATGTATTGATACGCTATTAACTGCGGTGGTTGCTGATAGTTTAACCCGTACAGAACACAAATCGGATAAAGAATTAATTGGCCAAGGTATTGCGAATATTGTTTCTGGTTTGTGTGGTGGTTTACCCGGTGCGGGTGCAACCATGGGAACTGTGGTTAATATCCAAACTGGGGGGCAAACTGCGGTTTCTGGTATTACCCGTGCTTTAGTTTTATTGGTGGTGGTTTTGGGCGCTGCTGGTGTGACTAAGGATATTCCTATGGCGGTGTTAGCGGGTATTGCCCTGAAAGTGGGGATTGATATTCTTGACTGGAGTTTCTTAAAACGTTCTCACAAAATCTCTCTCAAGGGTTCAATCATCATGTATGGTGTGTTACTCTTGACGGTATTTGTGGATTTAATTGTGGCTGTGGGTGTGGGTGTATTTATCGCCAATATCTTAACCATTGAACGTCTTTCTAGCATCAGTTCAGAAACTGTTAAGGCTATTAGTGATGCTGATGATGCTATTGAGTTAAATGATGAAGAAAAGAGTTTGCTAGATGGTGCTAAGGGTCGAATTTTGCTATTTTATTTAAGTGGCGCAATGATCTTTGGTGTTTCTAAAGCCATTTCTCGTGAACATAATGCCATCAAAGATTGTGATGTGATTATTTTTGACTTGAGTGATGTACCCATGATGGGTGTGACAGCTTCTTTAACTCTGGAAGGTGCTATTAAAGAAGCCTGTGAAAAAGGTCGTCAAGTTATTATTGTGGGTGTTGCTGGTAAAGAGAAAAAACGTCTGGAAAGTTTGGGCATTTTGAGTTTATTACCTCCCCATCATTTGATGACAGACAGAACAGAAGCACTAAAACAAGCGTCAGCTTTGGTTGATAGTATGGCAGATCAAAGAAATGCGTCTGTTATTTAACTTAGGTTTTATTAATTAGGACTTACACAAATGTCACACTAAAAATCTGTTGTAGGGTGCTTTACTACTGCATAAATCCTGCAAATAAACAGATTCTTGATATCTGACGCACCCTACCAATGTGCCAGTTGCGTAAGTCCTGTTAATGTTGTTTGGGTGAAGTAAAAGTTTAACCCAACAACAGTTTTATAGCTGTAGCCAGGATAATTTAGGACATTATGAATCCTTGAAACATATATATAACAGGGCTTTTCCTCATGCCTCCTGCCTTCTGCTATATGGTTGAAACCCCGATTTTTCCCTAGGGGTAATTCATGAATTACCCCTACTTTCCTTGTGTTTTGCGTAAGTCCTGAAATTAATGAGGAAAATTTCAGAATCAGATACTATATTATATACTTTCAAGATATAACTCCAGGAATTATGTCTATTTTATTTATATCAAACCCTTGATTTTTCTATTATCAAGAAATCAAGAATAGTTTGCGCTAAACCTTTTGCCGCCAAATATGGAACTCCATTACCAATAGTTTTAAACTTATTCGTCAGTGACATATTCTCTGGTAGAACAAAATTTTCCGGTAAAGATTGGATAGCTAACGCTTCAGCAACAGAAATTCTTCTAATTTTGTAAGGATGTAAATGTACCTCGTTATTACCATAACAAGCTGTGGGAGAATAACGCCATCGGTGCAACCTCTTATAGGATTTTTTAGAATCATCTCCTTCATCAACAATAGCAAATTTGACAATTCCTGCCCTGGGTTGAAAATAATCTTTAGCGTTAGGATGGTTTAAAACATTATTTTTTCTAAACCAATATTCCACAGTCAGTTCTTCAGGAATATCATCAGGACAAGGAAATAGAGAATTTTCTGCAAAGGGTTCAGTTTTACGCCAAGGGTAAGCAAAAACTTTTTCTTGAGGATATAAAATATGATTATTCCAAGGGAACGCACCTTGAGGAAGTACGTCATTGTGACTAACTTTTATGCCCATATCTTGAAGGAAATTATTTTTAAATCCAATTAAAATAATTCTGTCTCTATCTTGAGGTACACCGTATTCAATGGCATTAATTAACTTTTCTGTGAGGATATAACCTGCTTGTTTTAACTTGATTTTTAAAGATTCAAAAAACAAGCGGTGTTTTGTCGTTCTCCATAAACCTTTGACATTCTCAAATAAAAAGAAATCGGGTAAGTTTTGACAAATTAATTCAATATAAGCATCTGAAAGTTTACCATTATCTCCTAAATGCCCTTTGTTTTTCCCACCTATAGAAAAATCTGGACAGGGCGGACCACCAATAAAGCCAATTATATGATGTGATTTACGGGCATCTTTCACCAATTCATTTAATTTTTCTGCTGATGTTCCTATGATTAATTTGCTAATATCGGCTTCTTCACCTTGATGATATCCATATTTAGGAGATGGCAGTTTGAGATTTTCCCGTGCATAGCGATATGCAGACATGAAAGGAGGAAAAATTTCATTGACGTAGGCAATGTTATAGCCTAGACTTTCAAACCCTAAGTCAAGGAAACCTGAACCGGAGAAAAATGAGAAGATAATAGGCTTGATGGTCATGAATAAATTAGATAAAATAAAATAGTTGCAAAATAATCCATAAGAAAAATCTGATAGTATGATCTATAGATCAGGTTAAATTACGCTAGAGAGATATTACGGTATTCTATTCTATAACAAGTTACGTTTCAAGCATTTGAATATCCAATACTAAGATTTTAAGTAAATGGATATAAATAATTTAATATACAAACTAAAAGGAAAAAGGTAGGTAAAATGAGCGTCCGCGCACTACTATTAATAAATCGTCATGCCCGTCAAGGGCAAGAACGTTACGAAGAAGCAATGAATTGTTTGACTCAATTAGGTTTCAAGATAATTACAGAATCTACAGAAAACCCTACAGAATTACCGGCACTGATTCGCGGTTACCATAAGGAAATAGATTTGGTAATTGTCGGTGGTGGTGATGGTACACTTAACACGACTGTAGAGGCGATAGTTGATACTCAATTACCTTTAGGAATTTTACCTTTAGGAACTGCTAATGATTTAGCTAGAACCTTGGGTATTCCTAATTCTATTCCCCAAGCTTGTCAAATTATTGCTAGTGGAAAATTACGCCGAATTGATTTGGGTTGGGTGAATGGTAAGTATTTTTTTAATGTTGCTAGTCTGGGGTTAAGTGTGAAAATTACTCAGGAATTAACTAAAGAAATTAAACGCCGTTGGGGTATATTTGCCTATGCGGCTATTGCATTCCAAGTAATTTGCAAATCCCGCCCTTTTCATGCAGAAATTAAAGTTAATGGAGAATCATTTCTAGTCAAAACTGTACAAATTGCTGTCGGTAATGGTCGCTATTATGGTGGTGGTATGGCTGTAGTTCATGATGCGGCTATAGATGATGAAAGACTTGATCTTTATAGTTTAGAAATTGATCATTGGTGGCAGATAATACCATTGCTTCCATCTATGCGTCAAGGTAGACATATTGATTGGCAAAGTGTCCGCGCTATCGAAGGTCAAGAAATTACAGTCTATACCCGCAGACCCCATCCTATTAATACGGATGGAGAAATTACCACCCATACTCCGGCTGTATTTCGTGTCATTCCTAAAGCTATAGCGGTTTTAGTACCAGAACTATAAGCTTGATATAGTATTACTAAATTTTTTTGGCGATTACAAAAATGAATTTAAGGTTTTCCCAAGATATTAAATACCTACTCCAGCGTTTAAGTGAACAACCACTGACTTTAGGTGACATTCTCACAGAAACTTCCGAGAGGGGTTTTAGCTTAGTAATTACACTGTTGGTATTACCTTTTTTATTTCCTATGCCTCCAGGTTTAACTAGTCCTCTGGGAGGTGCTTGCTTAATTTTATCATTACAAATGGTTTTAGGACGGCGATCGCCTTGGCTACCCAAAAAAATCGCTAACTATCAATTTCCCAGCAGTTTCGCCCAAGTTCTCCTACAAAATCTCCGTCGAGTCACCAAAATTATTGAAAAAATTGCCCGGCCGCGAATGGAAAACGTTGCTAATCATCCTTTAATTTGGCGATTTAATGGTCTGTGTATCTCTTGGTTAACCATCTTACTCATTTCCCCAATTCCCTTAACTAATCCTATTCCTACTGTGGGAATTTTGCTTTTGGCGATCGCTACCATTGAAGCTGATGGCTTATTAATGTGTATTAGCTACATAGTTACTGTTCTAATCACTTTAATATTTGGTTTTATTGGTTATGCTCTATGGTTAGCACCCAATTTACTACCTGCTATTTTCAAATAAAATTTTGACATTTTTAATTACCTGTTGTTAGAATAGAAATCCCAACAGGAAAAAAAATACCCTCAGCAACAAGCCGAGGGCAATGGTTTAATTAAGGTGCATCTACTATTTGAGTATCCATCCATGATTTTGCTAAACCCGGATAATTTCGGTGGGATTTTGGTTTTTGGGTTTACTGATTTTTAAAAGTATATTCTACTACGAAGTAGAAGTACGCAGATTTAAAAGTATATATTTCCATAAGAAAAAACATCCTTGCTGTAGATAATCTAAACAGCATCCAAAAAACCCATATTCTTGCCACCTAAAAGGTGAATTATCACACAAAACTATCTAATTCCGAGAAATAAGTTACAATTTATAATAAGAAATTGTTAAAAAAATTTACGTTGGTAGCTGGAAATTTTCTGTGTCACAGCCTAAGACGACCCAAACCTTTAAATTTGATTCTATTGATGCCGCTTTGACCGACCTCAAAGCCGGTCGCGCCCTTGTGGTAGTGGATGACGAAAACCGAGAAAATGAAGGTGATTTAATTTGCGCCGCCCAATTTGCCACCCCAGACATGATCAATTTCATGGCGGTGGAAGCTAGGGGGCTAATTTGTTTAGCCATGACAGGCGATCGCCTCGATGAACTAGACCTACCATTAATGGTCAGCAACCTCACCGATACTAACCAAACCGCCTTTACCGTCAGTATTGATGCTGGACCCCATTTGGGCGTTAGTACAGGTATTTCCGCCGAAGACCGCGCCCGTACCATTCAAGTCACCCTCAACCCAGCCACAAAACCCGAAGACCTCCGCCGTCCTGGTCATATTTTCCCCCTCCGGGCCAGACAAGGCGGCGTACTCAAACGTGCCGGACATACAGAAGCAGCCGTAGACTTGTCCCGACTAGCTGGACTTTACCCAGCCGGGGTAATTTGTGAAATTCAAAACCCCGATGGTTCAATGGCACGCTTAAATCAGCTAATTAAATATGCTCAAGATCATCATCTCAAAATTATCAGCATTGCAGATTTAATCAGTTATCGTCTGCAAAACGATCGCCTAATCTATCGAGAAATCATTACCAAACTCCCCAGCCAATTTGGTCAGTTTAATGTTTATGGCTATCGTCACACCCTAGATAATAAAGATCACATCGCCATTGTCAAGGGAGATCCCGCCAATTTCCCAGACCAACCTGTAATGGTGCGGATGCACTCCGAATGTTTAACCGGTGATGCCTTAGGTTCTTTGCGTTGCGATTGTCGAATGCAGCTAGAAGCCGCATTAAAAATGATTGAAAGTGCTGGTCAAGGTGTCGTAGTTTACCTACGTCAAGAGGGACGGGGTATCGGCCTAATTAACAAACTCAAAGCCTACTCCTTACAGGATATGGGATTAGATACCGTAGAAGCCAATGAACGCTTAGGTTTTCCCGCCGATTTGCGCGATTATGGTATGGGAGCGCAAATTCTCATGGATTTAGGTATAAACAAAATTCGTCTCATTACCAATAATCCCCGTAAAATTGCTGGTGTTAAAGGTTATGGTTTAGAAGTAGTAGATCGTGTTCCCCTATTAATTGAATCTAATGATTTCAATTCCTATTATCTAGCTACTAAAGCGAAGAAACTGGGACATATGTTGTTACAAACATATCTACTAACAGTAGCAATACATTTGGACAATGAACCAGAATCTATTACTGAACGCTATGAACGCTTAGAAAAATTGCGCCATCTAGCCAAAACTCACCATTTATTATTACAGGAAGAAGCGCGCCCATTAGGAATTGCTTTATTTGATCAACCATCTTTAACTGTACATTTGGGCTTTGATCAAGCTAATATTGCTGAAACTAACTGGTATCAACAAAAAGGCCATCCATACCTGCAAGCCATCTGTAAGATTTTAGATGAAATCGCCACTTTACCCTATATTCACAAAATGGAATTTCTGATTGCTACAGGTAGTGATCCTTTAAATAATTTGCAGGTGCAGTTAGATAGGCAAACTTTCGGCAATAGTGTATTACCTTCTTCGTTAAAAGATAACTTGCAAACTCAGCAAATTTACAGCTTTAGTAAGTAGAGTTTGGTGAATTTCCACACATTGATAATAGCTTTAGTTTTATAACTAGAGCTATTTGTTCATTATTTATGTATGCTTGAGTAACCCCACAAATACAATTTGCCATAACCTAGACATCACCAAGTACAAAAAGTATAATTTGCAGTATCTGCTCCATAAATGGAAGTAAACTATCTGATAGGAAACAATTTTACGCCATTTGAGTCTTGTCATTGACCATTTACCCCAGATTATTGAGCGGTTAAAGCCTTTAATACTTATAGTCATTTGCAGGTTATATCTGACAGGAGGACAAGATAGCTAGAAGCTAGAGAGAGCAAGCTTCATAGCTCTTTGCCCTTTGATGTAATCCTTCAACCGATAGCGGCTAAATTGCATTAATTCTTCTATAGTTTTTTGGAACATTTGATGTACCCCAAG
>JBJTUF010000016.1:0-3817 GCA_046080565.1 Cuspidothrix sp.
TGTTGAGGGTATTAACAACAAACTCAAGTTGATTAAACGTTCTGCTTATGGATTTAGAAATTTTGATAATTTCCGATTAAGATGCTTGCTTACTTGGAAGTTTAAATATTAGTTTAGCATACTATGTACTGATGAACCAGAAAAATATTAACGTCAGTTGTCAGTTGTCGGTTGTTGGTTATCGGTTGTTAGTTACCGATTACCAAAATTGATATATCCTATAGTCTCCACGATTCTCTATCCTTTTTCTTACCCCGATTAATTCTAAAAATACTACCACCTAGAAAGATGATTCGATTGCAAAAATTTAAACAACTAATTTGTTGGGCATTACTTGGCTTACTGACTAGTTGGATTGTGAGTTGTAGCACAAGTAATGTTACTAACAATCCTAAAACTACTGCACCTGGAGTAGCAACAGTTGAGTTTTGGACAATGCAACTCCAACCGCAATTTACCAACTACTTCCAAAGTCTGATTACGACTTTTGAATCCCAAAACCCAAGTATCAAAGTTAAATGGGTAGATGTACCTTGGTCAGCAATGGAGAATAAGATTTTAACAGCAGTCTCAGCAAAAACGCCACCAGATGTTGTTAACCTTAATCCTGATTTTGCTTCCCAATTAGCTGGCAAAAATGCTTGGTTAGATTTAGATGCTAAAGTTTCGAGTCAAGTCCGTACCACATATTTACCAAATATCTGGCAAGCAAGTAGCCTCAATGGCAAAAGTTTTGGCATTCCCTGGTATCTCACTACAAGACTAACTATTTATAACACCGATTTACTCAAACAAGCGGGTATTACAAAACCTCCTGCTACTTACGCAGAATTAGGTCAAATGGCGCAACAAATAAAAGACAAAACTGGTAAGTACGCTTTCTTTGCGACTTTTGTACCTCAAGACTCTGGCGAAGTTCTAGAATCGTTGGTACAAATGGGTGTGACTCTAGTTAATGCTGATGGTAAAGCTGGGTTTAATACCCCTCAAGGAAAAGCCGCTTTTCAATATTGGGTAGATTTATATAAAAAAGGTTTGTTACCCAAAGAATCTTTAACTCAAGGGCATCGTCATGCTATAGATTTATACCAGTCTGGAGAAACGGCTTTTTTAGCTTCTGGGCCTGAGTTTCTTAAAACTATTGCTAATAATGCCCCCAAGGTTGCCCAAGCTTCCGAAATTGCCCCACAAATTACTGGTGATACTGGTAAGAAAAATGTCGCCGTAATGAATATTGTTATTCCTCGTGATAGTAAATATCCTGATCAGGCTGTTAAATTTGCTTTATTTGTTACGAATGATCAAAACCAGTTAGCCTTTGCTAAAGCTGCTAATGTTCTACCTTCGACAGTTAAGGCTTTATCAGATAGTTACTTTAAGCAAGTTCCCACTAATGCTACTACCACAGAAAAAGGTCGGGTAATTAGTGCGACACAACTACAACAAGCTGAAGTATTAACCCCAAAGATGAAAGATTTTAAAGTTTTGCAAAAATCAATTTACGAAAATTTACAAGCGGCAATGTTAGGACAAAAAACAGTAGATAAAGCTGTGGAAGATGCCACCCAGCAATGGGATAATCGGTAATTGAAAATAGGGGAGGGATTAGGTATTTTTCACAAATCAGGATTAAAGGATTTACCGGATGGTTGATTTTGTCTGAATCAGGATCACCAGGATGATAGGATGTACAGGATGTAATTTTTAAACTTTTGGTTTTTGTTTGTGTATTTTCGTGAGATTTGCTCTTATCTTTAAATTCTGAAACCAACAGAAAATCAAACAATAATACCAATTCCATAAAAAAATGCAGCAGAGGCGTAGGTTGGGTTGAACAAAGTGAAACCCAACGTTTACAAGATTTTAGAGTGTTGGGTTTCGTACCTCAACCCAACCTACATCTGTCGTCCTACACTGGACATCTTGATTCAGATAAAGATGCCAAAAAATGACCTATTAAATATAAAGAACCACACAGAACAACTTGATTATCTGTAGTAGTAAACGCCGCATCTAAAGCTAAAAATACATCTGCATAGGGGTTACAAAAATTCAAATCGGGACAAATTGATATTGCTAACTTAGCTAATTCTCCTAAATCTGCTGAATTGCTGTGGGGAACTGGAACTAAATATAATTTATCTCCTGGTTTGAGAAGTTCTTGAAAAATATCACTATGATCTTTTGTAGACAACATTCCCATTACCCAGGTGATATTTTTGCTATCCAAACTATCTACATAATGACGTAAAACTGTAGCTGAAGCTGGGTTATGTGCGCCGTCAATGAGTAATTTTTGCTGTTTCCAATTTATCCATTGCATTCTGCCTGGCCACTTAGTTTTACCCATACCATTAGTAATCGCTTCGTCGGAAATTTGCCAATTTTGTTTTTGCAATATTTCCAAAGCTGCTAATGCTAAAGCTGAATTATGTAATTGAATTTGCCCTTGTAATGGTAAGGGATATTTTATTGTTTCTGGACTGGCGATTTTTTGATATTCTGCCCAATTTTGATTAATTTGGCGAGATGGTTGGGGGGTAAAAATTGGGCATTGTAATTCTATACTACGGGAATTTACAACTTGTTGAGCATCTGCTGGTAATGAACCCACGACCACAGGACATCCCGGTTTGATAATACCAGCTTTTTCTGTGGCAATATGGGCAATTGTGGGGCCTAGTTGTTGCCAATGTTCTCGACTAATAGAAGTAATGACTGTTAATAAAGGATGATCACAAACATTAGTAGCATCCAAACGTCCGCCTAATCCCACTTCTATAACAGCAATATCAATTTGCTGCTGGGCAAAATATAACCAAGCGGCGGCAGTAATAACTTCAAACTGGGTAGGTGATTCTTCCTTTGAGTTAATAGCAGCTTGAACTTGCTGTATTAATTCAGACAATTTATTACTATTAATTGGTTGTTCATTAATACAGATTCGTTCTGTCCAATCAACCAAATGGGGGGAGGTGTAGCGTCCAGTTTTGTAACCAGCCTCAGTAAGTACGGCAGATAGGTAAGCACAAACAGAACCTTTACCATTAGTACCAGCGACGTGAATAATTGGCACTTGGTGATGGGGATTTCCCAGTTTTGCCAATAAATCAACAATCTGGGATAATCCTAAATTCACACCAAAATGCTCAAAAGGTTGGAGCAGGGAATCTATATTCATGAGAATGGGTAATTGGTAATTGGTAATTTCTTTCCTGTCACCTGTCACCTGTTCCCTGTTCCCTGAATTAAGCTTCTTTGCTCAAAAAGTTTTGTACTTGTCTGATAGCAGCAGCGCCGATGTTGAAAGCAGCCCAACCAGCAGCGATCGCTAAAGGTGCTAAAACAATAACTACACGGTTATCAATGTCCATATCTAGAAACCCTCTGTAAATTAAAAAATTTTAAGTTTTGTCAACAGTTCTCAACTTATATTTTTATCTAAAGTGGTAAATTTTTCCAAGCTTCTTTGTAAAGTTTGATTAAAAGTCAGTGGTCAGTGGTCGGTTGTCAGTGGTCGGTTGTCAGAAAAATACCAATTACCAATTACCAATTACCAATTACCAATTACCAATTACCAATTACCAATTACCAATCACCAATCACCAATCACTAATTACCATACTCAAATAGCACGAGAGAATTTTGTTTCTTTAATTCTGCTATGAGTATCAAAATTAACGGCGATATTTCTCACTAATAATCTACCAGTATCGGTAATTTGGATTTCGTCGGCTAATAAATTGACCAGTCCATCATCTTCCAGAGGTTTTAATTCTTCTAGTTCCTGGGCAAAATATCCATCAAAATTGATGTG
>JBJTUF010000017.1:0-25838 GCA_046080565.1 Cuspidothrix sp.
TGTTTCTTAACTGTATTTCTAACTTAATAGTAATTATTTCTATTTAGCTTCAACAAATTCTTTCAACAATTAGGTCTTATGTACTAAATACATCCGTTTCCTTGGGGTGTGACAGTTGTGGGTGCGGAATGTGGGTTTAAACTCAAAGTCACAAAATTGCAGGAAGTAACCCAGAAAAACAAATGAGAGGGTGACAAAAGTTTTACAAAATTTATTAATTTGAGAAGTCAGAGAACAAGGAAGAGAATAGGCAATAGGCAAGAGGAATTTTACATTTTGTTAGGACTTACGCATTTTAAAGAAATGTAGGGGTTGGGATTTTTGCAAGCCGACTTATAGCTGTAGCCAGGATGATTAGGACATAATTGATTCTTGAAACCTAATCATAGGAAAGGTTTTACTATTGCCTCCTGCCTATTGCTATACTTAAATTATTATTTAGTTTGAAAATATAGTAATAATCCATATTCCAAACCGGCAACTACAGCTTGATAGGAAGCTTCTAAAATATTCGTAGAAACTCCGATAGTTGTCCAGCGTTTTTCACCATTTCCCGATTCTACTAAGGCACGGGTTTTTGCTGATGTACCTGTATGTCCGTTGAGAATTCTGACTTTATAATCAGTTAATTCAAAATCGGCAATAGACGGATAGAAATTGAGTAAAGCTTTACGCAAAGCAGCATCTAAAGCTGCTACTGGTCCGCTACCTTCTGCTGCTTCGAGAATATTTTCACCATTTACTGCTACCTTCACCGTTGCTAGAGAATTAGTAGTTTCTTTCATTTCTACTAAATCACAATGTACTTGAAAACCTTTAACTTCAAAAAACTGTTTTCGCTGTCCTAATGCCTCATACATTAATAGGGCAAAACTAGCTTCTGCTGCTTCAAATTGATAACCTTCACTTTCCAACTCTTTCATTTTTTGCAAAATTTGCCGAGTTTGGGGGGCATTTTTATCTAACTCTATACCCAAGGTTTTAGCTTTAGATAATACATTACTTAAACCAGACTGTTCAGAAATGACGATGCGGCGACGGTTGCCCACCAGTTCTGGTTGAATATGTTCATAGGTTAAAGGGTTACGTTCTACCGCCGAGACATGAATACCGCCTTTATGAGCAAAAGCCGAACGTCCTACAAAAGCAGCGTGTTCATCTGGTGCAAGATTGACAACTTCACTGACAAAGTGACTAACTTCTGTAAGTTGATTTAGCTGGTGTTCCCCAATACAGCTATAACCTAACTTTAGTTGTAAATTAGGAATCAGAGAACACAAATTGGCATTGCCACAGCGTTCTCCATAACCGTTGATTGTTCCTTGTACCATATTCGCCCCGGCTAAAACTGCTGATAAGGCATTAGCTACGGCCATTTCTGAATCATTATGAGTATGTATGCCAATTTGAGGAATTGTTTTTTGTTCTTGACAATTGACCACTGACAATTGACCACTAACAACTGACACAATTTCCGATACCTCATGAGGTAAAGTTCCACCATTGGTATCACATAAAACTAACCATTCTGCACCTGCGGCGATCGCTGTTTTAAGAGTTTGTAAAGCATAATCAGGATTTTGTTTATAGCCATCAAACCAATGTTCAGCATCGTAAATTACACGCTTGCCTTGAGAACGCAGATACTCAATGGTGTCGCCTATCATGGCTAGATTCTCCTCTAGGCTGGTCTTTAGTCCTTCCATAACGTGCAAATCCCAAGATTTACCAAAAATTGTTACCCAGCGCGTACCTGCGGCTAAAATAGCTTGTAGCATAGGTTCATCTACTGCTTTGGTATGGGGACGACGGGTAGAACAAAAGGGAACTATTTCTGCCTGTTTGAGAGGTTTTTGTTGTAATTGCCAGAAAAATTGTACATCTTTAGGATTTGCTCCTGGCCAACCACCTTCAATAAAGGGAATCCCCAATTCATCTAATCTATAAGCAATGCGTAATTTATCTTCTATGGATACAGACAGTCCTTCCCGTTGAGTTCCATCACGGAGAGTAGTGTCATAAAGCCAAAGTTGATTTGACATAGTTATGGTCATAATAATTTGGTGAACACAGTCAGGGAAGTGAGGGAGCAGGAGGGTGCTGACAAGGGTAGGTTTTGAATATTATCTGTGAAGGCAGGACTAGGAAAACAAGGAGGGAAAGTAGACAAGGAAGATTTACTGCACGAAATGATCTTTTTGTTACTAAGAGAATATGATTTTGTACGGCTTTCTTTCCTTGTCCACTGTCCTTTGTTGTCGCCCAAGTCTTGCCCTCACGACAATATCAAATATCTACCCTTGTGAGGAAGAGCGAAGGAGCAAGGGAGAAAATAATTATTTCATGATTGATTCTTCCTTCTGAACTCCTAAACTCCTGAACTCCTGCCTTTTCGCTGATATCATTTAATGGGATAATTTCAATATGCCAAAAGTTCTAGCTCAAGGTAAATTAATTGAGTGTGAAAGCCAAGCCAATTTACGAAAGGTATTGATAAAAAATGGTGTTGACCTTCACAATGGTAATTCTCAGCTAATCAATTGTAGAGGTCTTGGCACTTGTGGTACTTGTGCGGTTAAGGTAGAAGGCGAAGTATCAGCCGTGAATTGGCGTGATCAAACACGGCGATCGCTTCCTCCCCATTCTCCTACGTCAGACCTGCGTTTAGCTTGTCAAACACAGGTTTTAGGCGATGTAAAAGTAACTAAATTTGATGGGTTTTGGGGTCAAGGTTCTGAATTAGTTTGGACACCAGAAGGTTAACAAGGAGAAAAACAAGATGGGTAGATGGACACCCTTGATTTTAATGGCTGGCGGTGTGGCAATTTTACTAGGTACGCTACTAGGAATTAATTTTCCTATGGGCGGACAACAAGGTGCTAATTTGCCACCAGGACGCAGAGCATCAAGTGTTCTTCCCGCTAATATTAATGTTAATAGCACTGCAAACAGGAATAATTCTGAAAATAATGCCACTAATGATTCCGAAACTACTGGGAATGGTAATCGAACCAGTGTAGCTCAAAGCAATGCTTCTACTGGAACTGGAGATAATTCTGCTGCTGCACAAGAAACATCTGGCAGTAATGAAAATTCTACAGAGGAAACTTCCACTACTGAAAGTAGCTCTAATACCACTACTACCAGTAATAATTCTTCTACTAAAAGACCAATTACCGCTTTATGGTAAGAACATAGGTAATAGTGTTTTTTTTACTAATGACCTTACCAGTTACCAATTATCAGCCTTGATAGGTTATTAGTTATGTACTAGGACTAATAACTATTAACTAATGACTAGCGATGTTTTAATTATTGGTGGTGGTATTATCGGGTTGGCTTGCGCTGTAGAGTTAAAATTGCGAGGTGCAAATGTTACTGTACTTTGCCGTGATTTTAATGCCGCAGCCAGCCATACCGCCGCAGGGATGTTAGCACCTGATGCGGAAAATATCACTCATCAAGGGATGTTATCTTTATGTAGGCGATCGCTTACTTTATATCCTGACTGGATCAGCAAATTAGAAGAAACTACTGGTTTAAATACAGGTTACTGGCCTTCTGGCATCCTCGCCCCAGTTTATCAAAAACCAATCACCAATCACCAATCACCAAGCTTTTGGTTAGATAAAGATGCTATTAATCAATATCAACCAGGATTAGGGGCTGATGTGGTTGGTGGTTGGTGGTATCCTGAAAATGGCCAAGTTGATAACCAAGCTTTAGTTCAAGTTTTGCGGACTGCTGCTGAGTCTTTGGGTGTAATCTTTAAAGATGGAATTACTGTAGAGGCTATTTGTCAACAAGAAAAACAAGTTATAGGTGTTAAAACTAACACAGGCTTAGTCAAAGCTGATCATTATCTTTCAGCTGCTGGTGCTTGGGCAAATCAATTATTGCCTTTACCAGTACGTCCCCGCAAAGGACAAATGCTACGGTTGCGAGTACCAGATTTTGTCAAAGAGTTACCTTTAACACGGGTTTTATTTGGTGAAAATATTTACATAGTGCCTCGGCTAAATCGTTCTATAATTTTAGGGACGACAGGCGAAGATGTGGGTTTTACTCCTGATAATACACCAGCCGGAATTCAAAGTTTACTGGAAGCTGCAACCCGTCTTTATCCCCAATTAGCAGATTATCCCATTGCAGAAATGTGGTGGGGTTTTCGTCCTGCTACCTCCGATGAATTACCGATTTTAGGTGAAAGTCATTGTAGTAATTTAACTTTAGCGAGTGGTCATTACCGCAATGGAATTTTGCTTGCACCAGTCACAGCGAAGTTAATTGCTGACATGATTTTGTCACAAAAAACCGATCCTCTTCTAACTCATTTCCATTATTCCCGCTTTCAAAACCAGCCTTCTACCACAACATCCATGCTGACTTATCCTGCTAATTTCACTAACGGACATAGTAAAACTTTATCTTTACCATCTACTGAATTACAACTACAAGATTCTGGTTTAATTATTGCTGGTAAAACCTTTCAATCTCGCTTGATGACGGGAACTGGTAAGTATCGCAGTATTCAAGAAATGCAGAAAAGTGTTGCTGCTAGTGGTTGTCAAATTGTTACCGTAGCTGTGCGAAGAGTACAAACTAACGCACCGGGACATGAAGGTTTAGCAGAAGCTTTAGATTGGGGTAAAATCTGGATGTTACCGAATACTGCTGGTTGTCAAACTGCGGAGGAAGCAATTCGGGTGGCACGTTTGGGACGGGAAATGGCCAAGTTATTGGGACAGGAAGATAATAATTTTGTTAAGTTAGAAGTTATACCAGATCCTAAATATTTATTACCTGATCCCATTGGTACTTTGCAAGCGGCAGAACAGTTAGTAAAAGAAGGTTTTGCAGTGTTACCTTATATTAATGCTGATCCAATGTTAGCAAAGCGTTTAGAAGAAGTTGGTTGTGCAACAGTTATGCCTTTAGCTGCGCCCATAGGTTCAGGACAAGGACTGAAAACTACTGCCAATATTCAGATTATTATTGAAAATGCCAAAGTGCCGGTAGTGGTAGATGCAGGTATTGGTTCGCCTTCGGAAGCTGCACAAGCGATGGAATTAGGTGCGGATGCGTTGTTAATAAATAGTGCGATCGCCCTGTCCGAAAATGCCCCCGCAATGGCTTATGCAATGGGTTTAGCAACTGTGGCAGGTCGTATGGCTTATTTGGCGGGAAGAATGCCAATGAAGAATTACGCTAGTGCTAGTTCTCCTTTGACGGGGACTATTACTGCTTAGTTTTGTATTTAGATCCCCGAATTTTTCAAGAAGTTGGGGATCTAAAATTCTTTGATTTAACGAACCACAGAGACACAGAGGACACAGAGGAATGATGTTTATATATGCTCTTCTAAAACTTTGCTTTTATACTTGATTAAATCACCACTATCTTTACCATTTTGTTGTTTCAGACGTTTCTTGAGTTTAATTTCTATAGAACTATTAATATCAGGTGTGGGATTTCTATTTAATACAATACGTGCATATATTTTAAACTCTTTAAATTCTTTTATTTCATTGTTCAATTTAGTGATAGCTGAATCTATTTGTGCAATTGCTTTTTGTAAATCATGTCCTTTTAACTCTACAAAAAACGCTGATTTGTCTTCACAGGCTAAAATTAGATAATCACATCTTTCACCATCTTTAATTAAACAACCATCTACTTTAATTTTACAAATCTCTTTACCCTTTTCGTTAGTGACTCTATACTCTTGTTTATTTCCACTATCTTTGACAACTATGGTTTTTCTGATATCACAAAATTCCTTACATTCATTGTTTCTAAAGAAATTGTTACACATAGTTAGTCATCCAGATTGAACAAATTATTAAACTTGTCATTAATTATACTGGATGCGCTATCTATTTTTTCTGCTTGAATTAATTTTAATTCTTCATCCATAATTGATTCATAGCCATTTTCTGATATAAAGTAAGCAGAAATGCGATTTGGATCAATCCAACTTTTACTATTAACAATACTTTCTACTGCTTCTCTTTCATCACCTACTTTATTTTGACCTACTTGATAAGCATATAAAAGATTATTGAAAGCAGACAAAATATAAGGACTATGAGTAGTTATAATTATTTGATTATTATAAACATTTGCTAATAAACCAATCAGTTCTACAATATCACTTTGGGTTTCTGGATAAAGGTGTGCTTCTGGTTCTTCAAAAACCATAAATACACTCGTTTTATCTAAAATATATCTAAATATCAACAATAAAATCCAAACCGACTCTTGTTGTCCTGAAGAAGCATATTGTAGTTTAACATATTGGTTGTTATTAAAGTAAATTCTTTCTTTATCAATATCAGCATTAAATCTATATTCACCTTTGAGGATTTTTTTTAATAGTCTTGATAAATCATCACGTATATTTAAAGCAATATCTTGATTTTGAATAAGAGTGTTTAAATCATCTACAAAGTAAGTTTTCAATAAATTAATTCTCTCTACAAAAGATTGTGTAAAGTAGTCTAAAGTATCTGGGTTTTTGATATCTTGCAATTGTTCAGTTAATGTAGACATCAAACTTCTACCCGCAGGAATAAATATAGGAGAGTGTGTTTCTTCAAAAATATTATCAATTCGTAATTTAAAATAATTAAACTGTAATCTTTTATTTGATTCTAATTCTCGTAGTTTTTCTAATGAATTGAATATATTTTGTTGTTCTTTGGCAATTATTTTGTAATTTGAAATTTCTGTAATTAGCGAATCTAAGTCTTTCCTAAGATTTTCACTAATTTCGATATTTCTCTTATATATAGATCCAGAAATTTTTATATATTTTTCCCTTGAGTATTGATATTTTACGCTAGATACTTCACGATCTAGTTTAATACCAAAATACGGAAGTAATATTGACGTTATATTATCCAATAATAAGGATGAATTATGTATAGCATTAGTATAAATATAATTAAGTATTTGATCTTTTAAAGATTTAAAGATAAAAATTAACTTACTAATTGTACTTTTACCACTTGCTTGAGGACCAATTAACAGCATTACATCTGTGACATCAGCCTCAAATTTTTTAATTGGTCCAAAATTTTCTATAGATATTCTTTGCATAATTCTGAGATTTAGATTTACATCACCAGCATAAATCAATATTAAAAGTATACCATGAAAAATTATCTGCGTTTATCTGCGTCCATCTGCGTTCCATTATTGCTGCTTATACCTAACTTGAATGGAAATGGCTATATACTGATATCAAGTTTGCCTATTTCTGACTCTAGGTGCAATAATACCTGTATTCACACCATAATATTTAACAGCTTGTGACATATTGAAATTTAATAAAGTTTCATTTCCTAAAGTTTGTATAGTTCTAGGTTGATAAATACTAATATCTAAAACTTTAATAATTTCCTCTGCTACTGCTTGTGCTAGAAGCGGTGGTACAGAATTCCCAATTTGTCTAAAACCATGCCATTTTGTGGGATGAAATCGAAACCAGTCAGGATAGGAATGTAACCGCGCAGCTTCCCTAACAGTGATACATCTAGGAACAAAAGGATGTATGGGACGAGGAGAAGTAAATGCACCTTTATTACTTGCTGTTCCTGCTCTTAAAGTATTACATAAACCATGAGGATCAAGTTTATGAAAACGGCTAATTGGTTCGATTTTACCATGAGGTGTAGAAGCAAATCTTTCCACAGATTCTGGTGAATGTCTGGTTCTTAAACTCGATGTGAGTAATGTAGGATTATATTGACGTTTATAACCATAGTTATTTTTTACTTTTGCCAAATTACGCATTTTTTTAGCATAATTGCTAGGTTTTCCAAATTCTGCTAAAATCCAATCTTGTTGATATAATTCGGGATATTTTTCAATTTCTGGTAAATCTTGTAATGCGTCCCAAACTGTGGGAGATTTTTGTTTGGGAAATGTAATTTTTTCTGGGTATTTTGGTAATTCTAAATCTTGACGACAACCAAGTAAAAATAATCTTTCTCGATTTTGTGGTACTCCATAATTAGCAGCATTTAAAACTTGATAATTATGATTAACTTGATAACCGCTTTGAGAAAATTGATTAATGATTTCGGCAATAAATTCTTTGTGTTTACCTACTGTCATTCCTTTGACATTTTCTAGGACAAAAAATTTAGGCTGTAATTCAATAACTAATCTGATAAAATGGAAAACTAAAGAGTTTCTAGGATCATCAAAAGAACGTTTTCCAATTAATGAGAAACCTTGACAGGGTGGCCCACCAAAAACTACATCAATTTCTTGATCAGCAATTTTAGAACTATTCCTAATTTCTGTTCCTGTTGTGTCTTCTACACTTTTACATAATACAGTCCAAAAGGGAAAGTTAAATTTATGAATTGCACAATGAATTGGGTCTATTTCCACAGACGCAAGGACATCAAAACCGGCTTGTTCAAAGCCTAATGTCATCCCTCCTGCACCTGCAAATAAATCAACTGCAATTGGTCGTTTTTTGGGCATTTTAACGATTATCTACTTTTTCATGGCTAATATTTCTTTGGCGGTGCGATCGCACACTCCCACTTCTCCCAAACATTGTCGCATTTCTTGATAATTTATCAAAGTCTTTTGTCTTTTTTCAGGATTTAATAATAATTCCATAGCTGCTTGGGTAATATTTTCAGACGTTGCTTGTTCCTGTAAAAATTCGGGGACAATTTCCTTCATGACAACTAAATTTACAGGTGAAGCAAAGGGAATTGAACCTTTAAGAATATTCCGAACAATCCAAGCAGTGAGAGGATGAAGACAATACACTACAATTTGGGGAACATTTAATAAAGCTAATTCTAAATTGACAGTGCCTGATTTAGTAATTGCAAAATCAGCCGCTACAAAAACATCTCGTTGTTGACCTGATACTATTGTAGCATTTAAGCCATATTCTTTAATTGCTGCTGTAATTGGTTCTCTAAATATTTCCAAAGATAGAGGAATGCAAAAATGGACATTAGGTAATTTAGATTGTATATTTTGGGCTGCTTGAAAAATAACTGGTAAAAGATATTTTAATTCTTGACGACGGGAAGCTGGTAAAAGTGCGATCGCAATTTCTTCTGATTTAATCCCTAATTTTGCCCTCGCAGTTTCTCGACTCGGTCCATTAGCCATTCTATCAATTAAAGGATGTCCCACCCAAGCAACATTTGCCCCATGTTCTTGATAATATCGTGCTTCTTCTGGGAAAATTGCTAAAAGTTTATCAGTGAAACCAACAATGCGGTTAGTATTCTGAAAACTCATTGACCATACCCACTCTTGAGGGGCGATATAATAGGCTACAGGGACATCAGGCAGATTTTCCCTCATGTATGTACCAATGCCCAAATTTGGCCCCATATAGTCAATTAATACCACTAAATCCGGGGGATTTTTTTCTAGATAGGCGATCGCCTGCCGTTGTACTTTTAAAGTAGGAATTATATATGGCAAAGATTCTATCAAACCCATTGAACCAATACCGCTAGTATTTCCTAAAATTGTCGCCCCAGCTTGGGCCATTTTCTCCCCACCCAAGGCGACAATTTCTAATGTTAATCCCGCAGCTATAGCTTGGCGTTGCAGTGCTGTAATTAATAGCGAACCCTGTAAATCTCCAGAAACTTCGCCAGTGCTAATAAATATCCGCATTTTGGAATTTTAGATTTTAGATTTTAGATTTTGGATCAGAATTCAGGGAGTCAGAACATTTGTATATAGGTTGCCATCTGCCTCCTGCCTCCTGCCATTTGCCTCCTGCCTTCCTTAAGATTCATCATGGGCGGTTTGTTTGCCTTTTCCGGGAATTAAACCCCGTCTTCCTGGCATTCGAGAAAGTAACAAGAAACGGCGAAGATGAGTTAATTCTTTCGTATCTCCTAAAGTTTCTAACTCCTGTAAAGCATCTTTAAATAACAACTCAGAACGATACAAAAGACGGAAAGCTTTTTTAATTAATTGCAAATCACCAGTAGGCATTCCCGAACGTTTTAATCCTACCAAATTGAGCGATCGCACTTTCGCCGGATTTCCTTCTACCAACATATAAGGAGGTACATCTCTATCAATGCGTGTCATTCCGCCCACCATTGACATTCCCCCAATATGAACAAATTGATGTACACCCAAAACACCACTAAGTCTAGCCCGTGATTCAATATGTACATGACCAGCCAAAGCGACAGAATTAGCAATAATGACTGAATCTTCAATCACACAATTATGTCCAACATGAACATAAGCCATTAACAAATTACCATTACCGATCACCGTCGCCTCACCTCTACCAGTAGCGCGGTTAATCGTTACATATTCTCGAATAGAATTATTATTGCCAATTTTTACCCAAGTCGGTTCTCCCACATATTTTAAGTCTTGGGGTTGCATACCGATAGCTGCACCAGGAAAAATTTGATTTCCCGTACCAATGTCACAAGGACCCTCTAGGACAACATGAGCGCCAATTACTGTGTCTGCACCAACTCTAACATTCGCTCCAATCACAGCATAAGCGCCGACTTGCACTGTTGAGTGGAGTTCCGCGTTGGGATGGATGACAGCAGTTGGATGAATAAGTGTTTTCAAAGGTGAATCTCCAAAACTAAGTGCTGTGTATTTAAGGTTTCAATTAAGAAACCAGTCGGGCAAAGTAAGCTATGTGTGAGGATAACGAAGGCAGAAGGCAGAAAGTAGGAATTTTGGATTTTGGATTGTTTTTCTTAAGTAGCTGGTTGCAATTAAATATAAATGTGGGATGGGCATACATTCGACAAGCTCAGTACAAGTCTTGCCCGTCAACAGGCTAGAAGCCTGTTCCACTATCTAATAATTAATTAAGCCTACTTAGTTATCTTCAATCTAAAATCTAAATTTTAAGTTTTAGTTCCTATTTCATTCAACTGCACACCACAATAACAAAAATTTAGAATACCTATTCCCTATTCCCTGGATGATTTTTAACTAATCAGAGAAAACATAAGTTCCCCTTCAGCAGCTAGTTGTCCGTCAACTTCTGCTCGTCCTTGCATTTTGCCGAAACGACGCTGCTTCACCCACAACAGTTCCACAGTCATCACCAGTTGATCACCGGGAACAACTTGACGACGAAAACGGACTTTATCAATACCAGCAAACACAAATAATCCTCCCGCAGCATCGGGCATTTGCGTCATCACCACACCTCCAACTTGTGCCATAGCTTCAATAATTAGCACACCTGGCATCAGCGATCGCCCTGGAAAATGCCCTTGAAAGTGAGGTTCATTAAAGGTAACATTTTTAATACCAACCGCTTTCTTACCAGGGACATAATCAATAATCCGATCTACCAATAAAAATGGATAGCGATGGGGTAATAGATCCTGAATTTCCTCAATACTAAAAGTAGTTTTAATTACCTCTAATTCGAGGGATGGATTCACTTCTGTAGAATTAGTTTCAGCAATAGTGGACATTAGTTGTACTGTTCTAAAATTTTCCTGGCGAGTTGAATGTGTAAATTATGACTAGCTTTGTAAGCCAAAAAATGAGCCACAGGGAAATTTCCCAATAAACTCAAATCTCCGACTAGATCCAAAATTTTATGACGAACTGGTTCATTTGCAAATCGTAATGGTGGATTTAGCCAACCTTGCTCCCCACAAACTAGGGCATTATCTAAACTACCACCTTTAATTAGTCCCGACTTTTGTAAATGCTCAATTTGATGCTGCAACCCAAAAGTCCGTGCTGGTGCAATTTCTGAACCAAAGGAGTGATCTAAATTTCTGGTAAATAACCAACTGTGCCATTGATTACCAATTGCCGCCAAATTAAAATCTATACCATAGCTAAATCGGGTTTCTAAAGATGGCAGGGCGCACACAAAAGCATCACCATGATAAATCCAAATTGGTTCAGTAATCATCAAAGGTGTAGTAACATCATTTCCTGTTGGCGATACTAAACCAACCTCAGCAATACTTTCACACCAAACCTGCGCCGAACCATCTAACAACGGTACTTCTGAACCATCAATTTCAATTCTGGCATTATCCACACCCATAGCCGCTAAAGCCGCTAATAAATGCTCCACTGTGCGAATATAACAATCATCTTTCCCTAATTGGGTAGACAGCACAGTTTCATTCACAGCCGCAACCTGAGCGGGAATAATGGGTGAGTTAGGTAAATCTACCCTCACAAATAAGCGTCCACTTCCCGGTGGTGCAGGTAATATTCGTACTTGAGTCCGTACACCACTATGCAACCCCACCCCCGACTGAGAAATTTCCCCAGCTAAAGTATATTGTTGCATCATCTCACCATCCTAATAGAGTACAAGGCAGGAGGCAGGAGGCAGAAAGGCAATCTGCTCTATTGTTATAAATATTGCTCATATTTTCATTTTCACTAGCAACCCTGATTGATTTTTTCTCGAAAACAGTATAAAGCCAAAGAAGTCAGAAGTCAGCCGTAAAACCCTTACTAACTGACAACTGACCAATTTAAAATCTTTCCCCAATACCGAAATTGATGCGACTATCACCATCATCAGTCACACCGTAATCTATGCGAATAGGGCCAAGTGGTGATTGTACTCGCAAACCTAAACCATAGCCATAACCATTGCCATTTTTATTTAACAATTGTGCAGCTTTGGTACTCGTTCCTAAATCACTACCATAATCAAAAAATAGTGCGCCACTGACAACAGAGAAAACTGGAAAACGATATTCCACGGCAGCTTGGACATAACTGCTACCAGTTCCTAATCTACCCTCATCATAACCACGGACTGAGTTACTACCACCCAAGGTAAAAGCCTCATAGGGGGGTACATCACCCAAAATGGTTCCGCCTTGGATGTTAAAGGCTAAGGTTTCTGGTTTTTTACTAAAGCCAGTGAATTTTACAGGAAGATAGTAACTATAGTTACCACGCAACCTAGTCATTAAAATACTACCTGAACCAATAGGAACAGACTGATCAATTCCAAAACTGAGGTAAGATCCTTGAGTGGGTTGGAGGCGATTGTTGCGAAGATCCCTTTGCGCGCCTAGTTTTAAGAGCAACAAATCATCTTCTCCCGAAGGGGAAAAAGTTAGAGGAGTTGTATCACTCAAGCGCCTACCATTATCATCAAATATCGCCCCTTCTTTCCGCAAATTCCCATCAGCATCTCTACCGGAAATCCGTTGATATTGTACTCCTAAAGATGCAAACCATTCTGAGTCTTGATAAGGATTGGCGGACAGAGGGCGACTAAAGGTAATACCACCACCTAAACGAGTCACGCGAGGACGATCTTGCAAATCTACATTGGTAGTATTATTTGGATCAAAGGTTTCAATGTTCTTATCTTTACCCTCATAAATCAGAGAAATAGAACGACGACGGAAAATATTGGCTGTATATGAAGTTCGGTAAGGATCACCACCAATCCAAGGATCGGTAAATCGTAGATCAAATAATAGTTCCCTTTCCCCTAGTTGGACTTCAGTTCCTAATTTTTGGTTTCTTCCGCCGAGGTTTTGCTGCTGATAGCTCACAGTACCAAATAAACCACTGGAAGAACTGATACCAGCACCCGCCGCAATAGAACCGCTACTGCGTTCTGCAACGTTGATTACCACATTAACTTTACTAGGATCAGTTCCAGGGTCAAGGGAAACGTTCACATCTTCAAACAGTCCTAGACCAAACACGCGCTGTAAGTCTTTTTGGACGATGTTGCGATTAAATACCTGCCCAGCTTTTAATTCGACTTCTCTGGTGACAATATAATCTTTTGTTCGGCCGCGAATCGGTTCACCTTTATCATTTACGTCTTGTCCGTCTTTGCTGCGGAATTTAACTTTTACGTTTTCTACTACCCCTTCCACGATTTGCAGGGTAACAACTCCATTCTCGCCGATTTTGGGCGCTCCAATTAAATTGGCTAAAACATAACCTTGATCTTGATAACGTTTAGTTAGTTCTTTAATACCTTCTTGTAATGTCCGCAGATTAAGAATTTGACCGTATTGATTCTTAAATATTTCCTCGGCTGTATTACTAGGTAGAACTGAAGCTACTCCAGTACCAGGATTGGCTTCTATTTCGACTTTGCTGAGTTTAGGATTGGGAGTAACTACAAAGCTCACCCGTACACCCAAAGGCGTATCTTCTGGAAACGCCTGCACGTTGGAGAAATATCCGGTTCTAAAAATAGCATTAATATCTTCTTGTAGTTGAGAACGGGTTGTGGTTTGTCCAGCTTGGGTGCGAATAACGTTGTCAACTTCTGCTTCTAAGTTAACTTTTTGATCTAAACCAGAAACGCTTTCTCCTTTGTCTGATTTAACTACCACTTCTGAAACCAATACTCGCGGTTCTGATGCTTCAGAATTGGGTGATGTTTCGGGGATGTTAGCAGGTGTAGTTTCTGCTGGTGGATTAGAATTTTCTGAACTCGATTCAGTTTCAGGAGTTTGACTAGGTTGAGTTTGTGGTGCTTGTGCGGTGATGGGTAAGGTTTGATCTTTGGGTATGACCACAGCTACCTTATCATTCATGGAGATAGGTGCTGGTTTTGGGATTTTAATACTGGCTGGGTTCAATTCACTGGCAGAAAGTTCATTAAATCCAGGTTTTGGTGTTTCCTCTTGGCTGGGAACAGTGAGAGGAGAGGACATAGATAAGGCTGTTTTATCTTTTGTCTGGTGTAAGACTTTAATCAGGGGGGAAAATCTGTTAGATTCTGATTCTACAACCACTGCCAGAGATGGGAGAGGGGATGGCTGACTTACATTACTATTTGTTTGGGCTGTTAAAACTTCTGTTGTTTGGGGAGCAACAGATACAGTTTCTTGGGCATTAGCTTTGACAGAATTGGTTAAAGGAACTGTAATGGCTACCATGGCCATTAGTCCGGGTGTTAAACTTGTTTTAATCATATTTCTTGTTACTACCACACACCATTAATTATTTAGTCGTTATTCATCAAAAAAGTTAATTACCCGATTTTGTCCCTTCTACAATTTTTAATACTCTTTGTAGAACTTCCTGATAGGCGTTTTCTACATTTCCCAGATCACGACGAAAACGGTCTTTATCCAAAATTCGTAGGTTCGGATCTGTTTCGGTTGTGTCCCATAAACGGCAGGTATCAGGGCTGATTTCGTCCGCTAACAGTATTTGTTGTTGGGAGTCCACACCAAATTCAAGTTTAAAGTCTACTAGGGTAATCTGGCATTTTTGCCAAAACTGTTGCAGAAATTTGTTGATTTCCAATGCAAGATGGGTAATTTGTTCAACTTGTTCCTCTGTAGCTAGTTTTAGGAGAAATAGGCGATCGCGTGTCAATAGAGGATCACCTAAGTGATCATTCTTATAATAAAATTCTACTAAAGGCTGTGACAAAATTGTACCTACTTCTAATCCAGTTTGCTGACATAGACTACCAGCAGCTATATTCCTGACGACTACTTCTAAGGGAATAATTTTCACCGCTTTGACCCGCATTTGATTGAGGGCAGGAGTATCAATAAAATGACTTTTAATCCCTTCTGTTGCTAGTTGTTGAAACAAGTGGCTGGAAATACTACAGTTGATTACACCTTTATTCTCAATGCTGCCACGTTTTTGAGCATTAAAAGCTGTTGCATCATCTTTGAAATCAGCTAATAAAATATCAGGATCTTCGGTTGTATAGAGGATTTTCGCTTTGCCTTCGTAGAGTTTAGAATTCACGGACATGATAGTAAATAATATTTTTGCTAATGGAGATTTTGAACTAAATCTGCTTTACCATTTTATAGCAGGGAACAGGGAAAACCGAACAGGTAATGGTTAACAAGGCTAGATAACTGTACTGAGTCTTATTAAAAATTCAAACAGGAGTGATTTATGTATAAATGCTAAGATTGATTTGATTATTTGTCTGAAATTATACTTTTTAACTCCTTTGTTCCCTGTTTTCTCTTCCTTCCTCTCAACTAACAATTTAACTGCATCACAACCCAAAACTATAGATAAATAAGTAGTAATTTATGGGTTCAATCATCTCCTTGTTTACTGCCATATATCCAGTTCAACCAGAAAATTTTGCCAAACCAGTCCAAAAAAGAATATATTAATAATTTAATCATTGCATAAAAGATACGGTAGATGGTAAGTAAATCAGCTACAAGCTCAATAGGAAAACAAGATTAAAGTCAAGCTATCCTATTAAATAAGAAGCAAGATTCCGTAAGTTCTCAATTGTGCTGTAATTTTATAACTTAACTCACTGCAAAAATGAACTTTAGTATGTAGTAGTAAAATTGTTTCATTTTTCAACTTGGCAAGTAGTTATATAGGACTAATATTTGATTTATGGATTTTTCGTAGAGGGAGGGAACACTTCGACAAGCTCAGTGCATCGCAGAGAACAGGAAAGAAGGGTTTTGTCTATCTATTGAGTTTTGTTCAATAATCAAATAGTAGTCCTATAAATACATAGTATTAGGTTTATGATTATCCAAAAGCTACAGCATTATTTCTAAAAAAACAGAAAATCATTTTTACTTATTTTTGTCAATGTCTGAGTTATAATATGTATCTTGTTCAGAAACAAAAGAAATAAACAGCGATGTATGGCTTTTGCCACGGTGCGCTATCAGCAAAATATATATAGATTAGTTAAGTATATGGAGAAAAAGATAGTGAGTAAAGAAGATTTTCTCTATCCCCGTGGTCGTTACTATGGTCATGTTAAACCAGAAAATTTGGTATTTAATGCAAATTTACAGGAATTTGCCCAAAGAATTAGCTATATTTGTAACTTAGAAACCGGTGGTAAAATTTCACCAGATGAGGCCTACGAACAAATTAAATTACTTTGGAAACAGTTAAAACATTCCAAAAAAGAATTGAAAATAGGTCAAGAACCTTTTCAAAATAATGACTCTGGAGAGAGTTGAGAAGATACAGCAGGGGAGCAGGGGAGCAGGGGAGAAGAAATAAATTTTACCTCTTACCTCTTAACTCTTGCCTTTTCACTGTCACCTGTCACCTGTCACCTGTCACCTGCCTACTTTGTAAGCATTGTCCAAACACCATCCCAGGATTTTGGCGGTGGTGTTTTTTTGTATCTATAAGCTCTTTCTAAGTGAATGTTAACAGCTTTATCTAGAGGTTGAATGGCTTTAGCGGCTTCAAAAGCGGTGACAGCTTGACCAAAATCCCTCGATGTATAGGCATTGCGTCCAGCATGATAATGATGCAAAAATTCTTGGGTGTTAGCATCTAGAGGAGTAGAGCGATCGCCAATTAATTCGTAAATATTGACAGCTTGGTGTTTACCTTTAACGCGAATTTTATCTATCTGACGTACCCACAACCGATCAGCACAAAGATTGTAAGTAAACTCGCTGATGATAATATCACAGCCATATTCTTTAGTTACTCCCTCCAACCGGGAACTTAAATTCACTCCATCCCCAATCACTGTATAATCCATGCGTTTGTGAGAACCAATATTCCCAGAAACTACTTCGCCCGAACTGATACCAATACCAATACGAATTTGTGGCTGGCGTTGAAAAATCCGTTTTTGATTAAATTCTTTTAATCTTTCCCGCATATCTAATGCTGATTGGATCGCCCGCCAAGCGTGGTTTTCCGTGAGTGGTAGAGGCGCACCAAATACCGCCATTAAAGCATCACCAATAAATTTATCTAATGTCCCTTCATAGTTAAAAACTGCCTCTACCATGGTTTCAAAATACTGATTTAGAAGCAATACTACCTCTGCTGCACCTAAGTTTTCTGTCAGAGTTGTATAACCCCGAATATCAGAAAACAAAATTGTGACATCCTTCCGTTCACCTACCATTAAAGCATCTTGTCCCAATGCCATCACCTGTTCGGCGACATGAGGATTAAGATAACGGTACATGGTACTTTTCATCCGTTTTTCTCGGCTGATATCTTCCAGTACAACTAAACCACCACGAACTCCACCTTCAGGGTTAGTTAAGGGATTAACAGTTAAATTAATACTTCGTTCTAACTTCTTTACCATATCGCCACTGAGTAATTCAGATTGAGAGGTGAGAGGTTGATTCCAGGGAATAAAAATATTGGGGTTTTGGCGATCGCTCACAGCTAAAATTAACTGGGAACTGTCATTATTTAATTTTTCATGTAAACCTACTATTAAACTTTGTTCAGGTACATAATGTTTGGCTCCATGTTTTAAACTTAACTTCTGCTACCTTGGTCCACAATTCATCTAACTCTTTACGATATAAAAATAGGGTGCTACGGTCTGCTTGCATCAAGATCCGCGCTTGTTCCATAACTATCTGTAAAGTAGCTTCTAAATCCAAACTTTGTCCTAAAGTTTGTGTAGCTCGTAATAAAGCTGTAGCCCCTCGCTGATGACGAGCCGCTACATAAAAGGATTGACAACTTTCTAAAATAATCCCAATCGCTGCGGCAAAATCCCGAAACCTTTCTTCATCTTCAGCATCAAAAGGAATATCCCCCGCTTTATTTGCCAGTTGTACTACTGCTACAGTTTGGTTTTTACTACTTAGAACTGGCATACACAATAAATTGCGAATCTGATAGCCCATTTGTTTTTCCAACTCGGAGCTAAATAGGGGATGATTCGCAGTTGCTGAGATATTCAGACAATTACCTGTACTCGCTACATGACCAGGAATACCCACATTGATGGAAGTTCTAATTTCGAGGAACTTCTGACTGTTATCTTGCGGCACTTTTGACCATAATTGCCCTTTATCGTGGTCAACTAAGAAAATAGCTGTATGTTCTGCTTGGAGAATTTGACCAATTTTCAGGGTAATAGCTTCTAATACCTTTTCCAGCATGGTTTCTAGAGCTTCATTATTGATTAAATCAATCGCTCTAATAAATTGCTGAAATTCAGCCGTAATAAAGTCTAGTAAACAAACAAATTCGTTAACAGAAAGGTCTTTAACTCGACTTAGTAGGGCATGAGTTCGATTAACTTGGGTAAGTTCAGTTAAAGTAGCCAAGACGCTACCAGGATTAGGAAGTGTCATGGGAATTTTAGATTTTGGATTTTGGATTTTGGATTTTGGATTTTGGATTTGAGATTATTAGATAACAATTCAGGAGTTCAATGGATTAAGATAACTTTTTGGTAATAATCCTCAAGTTGCTGTGTAGCAGATTTCCATCCCCATTTCTCGGCTTCTGATCGGGCATTTTTACGGATAATATTTATTTGCTGTCTTTCTTTTAACAGACGTATAGTAGCATTAATCGCCTCTTTAATATCACCTTTTGGATCAAAAAGATATCCATTTACGCCATCTGTGACAATATCAGGTATGCCTCCAGAACGCGCTGCTACTACTGGACACCCTGCGGCCATGGCTTCTAACAATACTAATCCTAGTGTTTCTGTACGGGAAGGAAAAATAAAAGCATCGGCACTAGCAAAGGCAGAACCTAATTCCTTACCCTGGAGATAACCGACGAAGTAAGTATTTGTACCTGTAAAATGTTTCTCTAAGGCTTGGCGATGGGGGCCATCTCCAACTAATGCTAATCGAGCATCAGGAATGGCTTCGAGAATGGGTTTGATGCGTTCAATTTCCTTTTCAGCCGAAAGACGACCGACATATAATAACAAGGGGCTATCTGGATGATTTTGGGACAGATGCGATCGCATTTCCTGACTAGCTAAATCAGGATGAAATAACTCTGTATCTACCCCTCGTTGCCACAAATCTAATCTTTCAATTCCATGTTGGGATAATTCTTCCACCATCACTGTGGAAGTACACAGATTTAATGCAGCTTGATTATGACCTAATTTCAGTAATTCCCATAGTAATCCTTCTAACATTCCTAAGCCGTAATGTTGCAGATACTGAGGCAAATGGGTATGATAGGAAGCCACTAAAGGAATTTTGAGAACTTTACTATAAAAAATACCTGATAATCCCAACACTGCGGGATTAACAACATGAATAATATCTGGTTTAAATTCTTCTAAAGCATGACCAATGGCAGGACGTGGCAGCGCCATTTTTAACTCTGGATATAGAGGCAAGGGAAAACCACTAACTCCGTAAACTTTTGCACCTTTATGTTCTTTAATCCCACCTTCAGGCGCAAATACTAAGACCTGATTACCATGACGTTGTAAATGGTCAACCGTATGGCGTAAGCGTGTAACAATACCGTCAATTTTGGGTAAAAAAGTTTCAGTGAATAAAGCAATTCGCATAACAAAACTGGTAAGCAGGAGTCGGGAGTTCAGGAGTTCAGGAGTTCAGGAGTTCAGGAGTTCAGGAGTTCAGGAGTTCAGGAGTTCAGAAGTCAGGAGAAAGAACCACATAAATTTCTATCCCTGTCACCTGTTACCTGTCACCTGTCACCTGTCACCTGTCACCTGTCACCTATCACCTATTTTCTATGCCAAGAGACTTTGGGAAGAATCTGTTTGTGATCAACTCGGTTCTGATACTTGACGGCAAAGTTTAACAGTGAGTCAAGTAAAGAATCCGAGAGGAAGTGAGGTTGTAAACCTAAATCTAAAGTTTGGTGTTTTTAGCGTTGAAGTAGTGTTCTTCTTTTTCCACTCTGGGGTTATCAATGTGGTTAATATCCACATTTAGTCCTATAGCGTTACCGGCTTTTTTCACCATCATGGCCAAATCACCGACGCTAAATAGTTCGGTAAATTGGTTAAATACGCGAAATTCACCAGGTTGGGCTGGATTAGCGATCGCTATTTCAATACATCGCACCGTATCCCGAATATCCAAGAAACCGCGAGTTTGTCCCCCTTTACCATACACAGTCAAAGGGTGTCCTACCGCCGCCTGAATACAGAAACGGTTTAGGGCTGTACCAAATACCCCATCATAATCGAGGCGGTTAATTAATAGTTCATCCATTCCCGTTTCTTCGGTGAGAACACCGTAAACTATCCCTTGATTTAAGTCAGTAGCCCTTAACCCCCAAACCCGACAAGCAAAGTGGATATTATGGCTATCATGGACTTTACTCAAGTGATACATTGAACCAGGTTGCTTAGGATAGGGCAAAGTATCCTTGCGTCCATTGTGTTCAATGGTGATATATCCCTCTTCAATATCAATGTTCGGAGTTCCATACTCACCCATCGTTCCCAATTTTACCAAATGGCAATCAGGGAAATCTTCCCGCATAATATACAGCAAGTTCAACGTACCTACCACATTATTCACTTGGGTAAGAACAGCGTGTTCACGATCAATCATGGAAAATGGTGCTGAACGCTGTTCCCCAAAATGCACTATGGCAGTTGGTTGAAACTCGTGTAAGGCTTTGTGCAGAAATTCGTAATTAGTAATATCACCGATAAACAGATCAATAGACTTGCTAGTCAAATCCTGCCATCGTTGAAGACGTTGGTGAATTGGTGCGATTGGGGTTAGAGTTTCCATACCCAGTTCATTATCCCAGTGTCGCCGCACCAAGCTGTCTAAAATTCCAACTTCATAACCTCGATTAGACAGGTAAAGCGCGGTTGCCCAGCCGCAATACCCATCACCACCAATAACCAGGACTTTCATCTTTACCAGTTTTTACTCGCTGATAGCTAAATCTATCAGGTTTATGTCCCCTCTTCATCATTAAATTCTCTTAATGAAGGGAATAGGGAAGAGAGAATAAGGAAAAGGCAGAAGGCAAGAGGCAAGAGAGAATAGGCAAGAGGCAATAGGGGGAGGTAGGAAAGAAAATTTTTTACTGACTACTGACTAATTTTATACTCTTGAGCTATGTAGTAAAACAAACGATAATAATTGGGAAATTCTTTACTGCTACTTTGTCCTTGCCAGTTATGTTCCAATTGTCCTTGAATAATAGTTAATTTCATCACTATCACCTGATCCCCCACTTCTATGGACATAACTCCAGGAAATCCTTGATTAGTCCGAAAGTTATACGTTGATTGCACAGTTGGTTTTGCTGATGTTAATAAAGGCTTACTAGCATGGGCGCGAATTTCTACAGTTTTCTGATTTGTCGCTGCTAAAGCAATACCATCACTGTTATCTGGGTTGCCCAGTTCTTGCCACGTCTTAGGATAGGGAAACTCAAAACCATAGCGAGGATTTTTATATATCTTCCATGTCTCATTTTGAGCCTGGAGGTTATTTCCCGTACATCCCCAGGCAATCATTCCTAGTCCAACACTGCAAGTAATGGCGCACAGCGCCCCGTTTATTTGTACTGCACCCCAGGGCTGTTTCATTCTCAAATTTGATATTTTACCGCCAAAGTACCACATAGCAACTAAGTACAACAGTTAGCTTTTTAATATCGGAAACAAAATATTTATTAATTGCATCTAATGAAACTAATTTGGTGAAAAAATCCATATTACCCAAATATACCAGCTTAGAGTTATCAGGTAACTACACAGCATGAACAAATATATACTGTACCGAATCAGGAACTTAACCCTAGTTTCTGCTCTTACTTTCATGGGTATATCTAGTGTTAAAATTGTATTAGCATCACCAGCAGAGGACGCAAATCGAGTTTGTACAAAAGGTGGCGCTGCTGTTGTCACTGTTAAAGATGGTAAGGGACATGGTAGCGGTTTTTTAGTCAGTCAGGATGGTTTAATTATTACCAATGCTCATGTAGTTGATGGTAGTCCTAGCGTTGTTACTGTGGTATTTCGGGATGGTAGACAAGTACCCGCCGATGTGATAGGTTTTGCTAGGGGTGGCGTGGATTTAGCAGCTTTAAAAATCCAAAACCGTAAAAATTTACCCTATCTGAAATTAGCAGCAGGTACAGCTAAAGTAGGTTATCCAGTGCTTGCTATTGGTAGTCCTCTGGATACTGATAACCGCGATACTTGCACTCAAGGAAATATTAGCCGCATTCGTCCAGATGGTACTATTCAGCATACTGCAACTCTCAATCCTGGAAATTCTGGTGGACCATTATTAAATACTAAAGGGGAAGTTATTGGTGTTAATACCAGTGTAGCTGTATCTTTTGCTCTCGATGGTGAAGGAAATCCCATTGGTAAGACAGCAGGAGGAACTGGAATTAACCTTTCTCAACCAGGGGGAAAAGTTAAATCTTTTTTAGCAGATATCAAACAAAAAAAGGTTTCTTCTCAGTCAACTTTAGATAAACCTCAAGAAAAATCTATACAGTCTATTGTACTTGATGGTCAAGTAATTAATGGTAATTTAAAAGGCGATCCTGATGGTTATTTATTTTCAGGTAAAGCAGGTCAAAAAGTTGTAATTGACATGGATAGTAAGGAGATTAACCCATTTTTAACCTTAATTCAGATTATAGAATCTGACGGGAAACAAAAATTGGAAAAAGTTGCGGAAAATGATGATAAAGGAGCAGGTAATTTTAATGCCCAAATTATCACTACTTTACCAGCAGATGGCACTTATTTAATAGTTGCTAAGTCTTCCCAAAGAGGAGAAAGTGGTAATTATCGTTTACGCGCAGTTACCAAACCATAATTGCAAATGTTGGGTTTCATTCTTCAACCCAACCTACATTTTTAAATAATTAAGGAGTCAAAATCATGAAATTACTGTCATTTTGCACCACATTAGCATTAACAACTTGCACTTTAGGACTGAGCATATTTCCTGTTTTTAGTCAAGAAAATCGTTCTGCAAGTCCTTCAAATAAAGCGAGATTTTTCTGTAATAAAATGTTTGATAATGCTAGTGGTCAAAACATTCCTACTACTTTAGCATGGGTTCCCGAACGTCAAGTTCATGTGCTATTTGTCGCTTGGAAATCTGAGTATTTTCCTAAATGGAGTCCTGAAAAACGTTGTCAAGTTGTCTCTGAGAAGTTTCACAAATTTAATGAAAGTGGTCTTTTAAATTACTTAACAACGGGTACAGTTAAAGGTTATCCTGTAATTTGTGTGGCTAAAAATTTTGGAGAAACTTGCAATGGTAATAATCTATTGTTTACATTGAAAGATGATGCTAATCCCGAAGTAGTTTTAAGACAACTTATGAATATTGCTGAGGGTAAATCTAGTGAGCCAACTTATCAAAGTTCAGGACCTAGAACATATCTAAATGTGAAGAATTATTTGAATAATGCTCCTGTTGTGAATGTGAAAAAATAGTCTATTTCATTTAGCCGGTTTTAACCGACTTTAGCTTTCAGACAGGGAATTTATTCCCTGGCTAAACTGGCTAAATTGGCTAAACTAAATTGGCTAAACTAGCTAAATACAAATCATCTGCCAATCAACAATTAATATGAACACCAAAATTACCATCATTTCCTCTTTGTTATTCCTCTCATTACCTACATTAACATTAACAAATCTTCCCTATTCCCTAGCTCAAAAAAATACTCCAAGTATCTGTAATATCCAACCCGAAAATGAAGAAAAGCAAGAATATTCACCTCAACAACTCCAAACCATTGCTAAACAAATTACAGTTAAGATAATTGGTGATAACAACGGTGGTTCAGGAACAATTTTCGCTCAACAAGGTAATTCTTATTTAGTTGTTACTAATTCTCATGTGCTTTTAGGAGTTAATAATGTTAAAGTGAAAACTCCTGATGGTCAAATTCATGCAGCGAAAATTCTACCTAATAGTAACTTTGCTCAATTAACTGGTAAAGAAAATAGTAATAATAACCCTGATTTGGCTATTTTACAATTTACAGCTAACCAAATTTATTGTCTTCCTCCAAAAATTTTCCGTGCTAATATCAGCAAAGATTTAGAAGTTTTAGCCGCCGGATATTCTTATACTAAGAATGACATTGTTTTCAGTCTTGGAACAGTAGAAAAAATCATTTCTCAGCCAAGTTTAAAAGAAGGATATGAAATTGGTTATACTAGCAATGTGGAACAGGGTATGAGTGGTGGTCCTATTCTTAATACTCAAGGTAGTCTTGTGGGTATTAATGGTAAAAGTTCTTATCCTTTTTTAAATTCTGGTTATGTTGATGCTGATGGAAAAATCCCTACAAATCCAGAAATTCAAGAGTTCAGAAAACTCAGTTGGGGAATACCCATTAAAACCGTTTTAGCTCAAGTTAAACCAGAAGTTCTGACCGCTTATAATTTACCTATCCCAGATATTAAACAACAAATAGCAGAAATACCATTAACAGGGTGGTTAGGAGAATTAGAAACAAAAGCTAAACAATTTACCGTCAGAATTGATAGCAGTAGCGGTACTAATGGTTCAGGGGTAATTATCGCTAAGGAAGGAGATACTTACACCGTTTTAACTGCTGCTCATGTAGTTTGTAAACCACCAGATAAAGTAGGACTATGTGAGCCAAATACTTATAAAATCCTCACAGTAGATGGTAAACAATATGACGTAGAACCAAGCACGATTAAATTAGAAGAGGGGGTAGATTTAGCGGTAGTTAAATTCACCAGTCAGGAAAATTATCAAGTTGCCACTTTAGCAGATTATCCTACCAAAGATGATGAATATATGTTCACGGCGGGTTATCCCAGGTTAGGAGAAAAATCACCTTGGCGGTTCACATTGGGACAGATTTATAGTAAAGAATTAGGATTATTACGAACTACCCAATCAGATTTCAGCAGTAACAGTTTGAGTACAGCCCAAGCAGCAGGTTCTTTAACAGGAGGATATGAATTAGTTTATAGTAGTATCACTTTTGGCGGCATGAGTGGAGGACCGGTTTTAGATTCCCAAGGGCGGGTAATTGGTATTCATGGCAGAACGGAGTGAGAAGCTGCTATTGATAATAATAGTAGTAGTCGAGAAACTATCCAATTAGGTAATAGTTTGGGTATTCCGGTGAGTACATTTTTGGCA
>JBJTUF010000018.1:0-2604 GCA_046080565.1 Cuspidothrix sp.
TACGTCTTTTTTACCTGATTTGATTAGTGAACTTGATTATTTAGTGAAGTTTACACAACAAAATCTTATCTTTATTTCTGCTTGACTACCTACTCAATTCTCCTCAAAGTTTTTTTCGACTTTTTCAGCAAACCCTATTTACAGGCGTAGTCGTTGTTGGTAATATTGGTTCAGAAAAACGCACCAAATATGGTATTGTTGGTAGTCAAGTTAACCTAACTTACCGTATCGAGTCCTATACTATTGGGGGACAAATTTTTATCTCTGAATCCACTTTTAAACAAGTGGAATCTATCCTCAAGATTAATGGACAACGGCAAGTTACAGCTAATTGTGGCACAGATATCAGATTTTCCCTGAATAAAGCTGGATTTTCCCATTGTGATATCACTGATATTTATATTAGTCACCTCCACGCCGATCATGTTGGTGGGCTAGAATATATCGCTTTTTCCACATTATTTGATCCCAGATGTCAAAAACCAAAAATCTACACCAGTAAAGATATTGCTAGTGATTTGTGGGATCGCACCTTATCCGGTGGACTCAGGTTTTTGAGTGGCGATATTGCCAAAATGGATACCTTTTTTGAACAAGAATACCTCAAACACGAAGGTTATTTTTTCTGGCAAGACATCCAATTTAATCTTATAAAAATGAATCATGTTGATAGTGGATATGCTCTCATGCCTACCTATGGACTATTTTTTCAATTAGCAGGAGTGAAGATATTTTTAACCACAGATACCCAATTATATCTCAAAATAAATCAAGAATTCTATGAAAAAGCTGATCTAATTTTTCATGATTGTGAAACATCCCCTTATCCTAGTCCTGTTCACGCTACTTATCAACAATTAACCACCTTACCAGCCGAAATTAAAAACAAAATGTGGCTGTATGGTTATCAACCAATAACACTTCCTGATGCTAAAAAAGATGGTTTTATCGGCTTTATTCAACGTGGACAAACTTTCGAATTTTCGCCATCAATTGAAGAATGTAATCTCAACTCTTGCACCGTGCCAAAAATATCTTGATTTTTAGGTTTTAGGCTTGATGTGTTAGGTTTTAGGTTAAAGAAAAAAGAAGTAATACCAATTTTATATGAGGTTGCACATAATTCTCAAATCCATTGATTTATCTGACTTTATCCGCGTTTATCTGCGTTCAATTATTCTCGACATCTTATTCTATGCAGCTTCATATTAATCTGGTATAAAATTGTGTTAATACCAGCAAAATCCAATAAATCCCCTTATCTATTCCGAAAATAGCTCAAAAATACTTAACCTAACACCTAATATGTTTAATCAACCATTTATGTACTGGTACAAGATATCACTAATGTTTATCAGTTAGATAACAACATACAGTTATTATAGAATAATTTAAGGATTTAAATCGAATAAGTTCTTAAAAAACTTAGTTAAGTTTTGAATTGCTGGAATTTGAGCTTCTGTTTCAGAACTAATCCAACTGTTATCACTAATACTTGTTTGATTAGTTTTACCAGGTTTTAGAACACTGACGACTGTAGCAATTATCGCTTTTTCTTGATCAAAAGGTTTCCATCTTAAAGGCTTTTTCTTTCTCTCTTCTTCAGAAAATTTATTTATATATTCTCTTGATCTTTGCATATATTCAGGATAAAATAAATCTCCACAATCACAAATCAAAGTATCTAATACACCTTGTTGAGAATTATCTGGTAATATGTAAATTCCTAATCTTGGTGAACCTTCTATGACATTACCACTTTGATTAACTGTAGTTGGAAAATTAGGGAAATATTCTTTAAAGCCATGATGATATTTTTCAGCAACCTTATTTGGTGTATCGTCATCAGCATCAGCTACAATTGCAAAAGCTAAAAGAGTAGAATAATCAATATCAGATAATTTATCATTCAAATTAGTAATTAAATTACTTCCTTCACCTGCGTATAAAGCGACTGATAAAGTTTCTGTATACAAAATAGTAGGCATATCAAGTCTTACATATAAATTTCCCCCTTTAGGATAATTAGGGATAAATTTCCGCCAAAAATGATCTAGTTCTGATATCTTCCCATCAAATTTAGAAAAGCCTAATAATTTACACAAAATCTTAGAGATAAAAGCCTGATCATGATTCCCCTCAACACCAATCAAAACATATTTCCGACTCACCAACGAACCTCCTGACCTAATTCTTCTCTTAATCGTCTTAATCTGTGTCCATCATGTCTAACTACTTTTGTCGTTCCTTCCTTTGGTTCTAAGCGATAAAGCACTAAATCTGAATCTGATTCAGTAACTTCTAATAAAGCATCAACAGCTTCGAGACTATGGGTAGTCGCAAATAATTGAACATCCATTTCTGTACACCATTTAACTAACCATTGAAAAGAATTTTGTAGTGCTTCTGTGTGGATTGTTGATTCCAATTCATCAATTAAGAGAATACCACCTTTGACACTGGCCTGACAGGGGGACAAGAAGGAGAAAAAGCTTATGTAGTAAGAGATACAGAATGTGGGAGCAAAAAAAGATAAGTAATAAATAGTAAATATGAACTAACAGAGTAAAATGATAAGTGAAATATACCAGAAAGTGTTAGAAA
>JBJTUF010000019.1:0-4779 GCA_046080565.1 Cuspidothrix sp.
TTTCTAACACTTTCTGGTATATTTCACTTATCATTTTACTCTGTTAGTTCATATTTACTATTTATTACTTATCTTTTTTTGCTCCCACATTCTGTATCTCTTACTACATAAGCTTTTTCTCCTTCTTGTCCCCCTGTCAGGGATTACATCAAAGGGCAAAGAGCTATGAAGCTTGCTCTCTCTAGCTTCTAGCTATCTTGTCCTCCTGTCAGAGCCAATTCACCAATCATTGAGTTCAAGGCAATGGTTGGATATGACAATCGTGAACTAGCTAAAACTGCTGGGTTTTATTGGGATGGTGATAGAAAACTATGGACTAAGAAACTCCGTGAATGTCGGTTTGATGAATTTGTAAAAACACTGGAATTTGGTGTTGAAGTAATCTAATTCTAGCATAAAAGGTCAGGGATTTCCTGGCTTTTTTTAATCTTATCACTTCAGGATTTTGCTGTTTTTTGTAATGATTATGAACCCAAATATCCTGAACGAATTGGAAACCAAAAGTAATGATATTACTGGCGCTTCGCTATCGCTGACTTTTTTAATGCTATCGCTTATTGGGGGTGATTCATCAAATAAAAGAGGTGAAAATGTTCATCAAAACTATCGCAGTAAGCTATGAAAGAAAGTTCAATTTAGGCGACTTTAATAGTGCTTCATTAGGTTGTTCTATCTGGGCATCCATATCAGAAGGAGAAGACGAGGATACTTGTACTCAAATTCTCCAAGATAAATGTCGGGAAGCTGTCAGGAAAGAATACAGAAAACTGCTTGATAAATCCAAACCAGCAGAGACTTTCACTGTTAATGGTAATTCCCCTGTTGATGATGAGTTTATCCCAGAAGGTGATATCTATGGCAATTAAATAATAAATAGGCTGGGTTTATCCCGGCTTTTCTATTTAACTATAATGATTGTATCAATTGCTATGTTATTAAAGATGGTTGCTGGTCATTGAAGGAGCTTTAAGGACAGAATGAGTGAGCTTGCAATGATATTAGGTGAGTGCGAGAGATACAATTATTGGATGAGGAGATTAAAATATAATTAGCTAAGGTTGGTTTTTTATAGAGGAATAGAAATGATACAGGATAGTGATCGGAAAATTGTTTCAGAGTTTCGCTCTCGACTGGAAGCGATAATTCCCATTTTGGATTTACGGGTATTTGGTTCAAGAGCGCGAGGTGATGCTACAGAAGAATCAGATTTAGATGTGTTTATTAAAATTACTGAATTAGATAGATCATGTCGAGAAAAAATTAGTGATTTGGCGTGGGAAGTAGGGTTTAAATATGATCTAGTTATTTCCACTTTTGTCGTCACAGAAGCACAGGTAGAAAGGGGAGCTATGGGGGCTAGTCCCTTACTGTCTAAGGTGTTACAAGAGGGTATTATTGTATGATAAATCAGCAACTAAAGTTATTAATTGAGTACCGTTTATCTGAAAGTGAAGAAACTTTAAGAGAAGCAAAGATTTTACTCAATCAATCAGCTTTTCGTGGTACTATCAATCGCTCTTATTATGCAATGTTTTATGCGGCATTGGGTCTTTTAGCAACTAAAGGTTTAGGCAGTTCTAAACATAGTGGAATAGTTAGTTTTTTTGATCGTGAGTTTGTGAAGACAGGAATTTTTTCTAAGGAGTTATCGCGGAGTTTTCATCGGGCATTTGATGAACGACAAGCAAGTGATTATGGAGAAATGTTAGAACCAGATATGGAGTCAGCAATGGCTTTATTTGAGAGAGCGCAGAATTTTGTGGATGAAATTACACAGTATTTAAAGTCTTGGATGGAGGTTAACTAACCTTCTGGATATTAAGATTTCTGTAGATAACTGTGGTAATAGTTCGGCTTGTTGATTTTTAAACGACATAATTAGAGGTGAGGAATTAATAATGATACGGGAACAGAGAAGAGCATAGAATTTGGGAATAAAACCCGATTAAGAAAAAACTATGGGTTTCAAAGTAGATGTGGTTTATTCCCTTATGAGATCAAAAAACTGGTGTGAGTTACTGATTTTTTCTTTCAATTGGTATGAGGGTTTCCAAATTAAACAATCTAACACCTACATCTATGACGAAAATTCCTAGCATTTGGAATATTATAAACATAATAAACCAAGATTTCAAACCACCGGGAATGTTGGTGATCATGGTAGAAATTCTCGATAAATCCTCTATTTTATCTTTGTTATCCTCAAATTCTTGCCAGTTCTCATCATCGTTTCGTTGATAAACTTCTAATGCCTTGATTCTACCCATCAATGAGGAATCATCCCAGAACAGCATTTTTTCTATTTGTTGCATTTTACTAGAGTTTTCCATAACCTGAACTTCTAATCTAATTAATGCCTCAATTGATTGTCTGTCAATAATGGGACTTTCGGTTAAAGATTTCACAAGAAACTCTAACTCGTCAGTAGAGCGTTTTCCAGTCCCTGATTTGATAGTTTCGGGAATAGCTTTGAGTAAAATTCTATTTCTTTCATTTGAGGCTTTAAGTTTTTCTTCTAGCTGTTTTCTATTACTAATATCAATCGCTTGGTTGATGATAAAATTGTTTTCTCTCTTAGAAGAAACTAACAAACAAGTATCATGATCATAATACTCCCAGTTTATTTCTGTACCCACTGGAGCATCTACCAATTTCTGGATTTCTTGTCTTTGTTCATGACATCTACTGCCTACAGACATTCCCTTAAAAGATTCTTTATCTAAGTTCATTAACTCAGCTAGTTTTTTATTAACCACAAGATACCTCAGAGTTAAGTCAATAATTGAAATAAACCCCGGCATGGCATCTATAAATTCTATTTGATATGCCTCTTGGTCTGGATTCATAATTTTAATTTAAAAACTTAATTTCTATTTTATTCCTAATATTTTAATTTAGTTCCAAATTTAGTGTACAATTAATGCAGTAATTAAATAATCAATGCAGTATGGCAGCAAGTAAGTCAGTGATTGCATTTATCAATCAGAAAGGGGGCTGCTCAAAGTCCACCTCAGCAGTGCATTTAGCCTATTGGTTATCGCGCAAGGGTCATAAGGTCAGGTTGTTAGATGCCGACGCACAGCGCAGTAGTTCAGTGTGGTTGAAGTCTATGGAGTCGGAAATTGCCACAACGGTATTAAACGTACCCGATGAACTTTTAGAACAAATCCCAGAGTTAGCAGCCGAATGTGACTATTTAATTGTGGATGGACCAGCAGGTTTATCAGAAGCAAGTCGAGCAATATTATTTAGGACTGATTTAGCTATTATTCCTTGTCAACCAACGGGTTTAGATTTACAGTCTGCCAGTGATGCCGTGCGCTTAATCAAACAAGCTCAGTCAGTACGGGGTGGTTCGCCAACAGCGGCAGTATTTATTAGTCGTGCTGTTAAGGGTACTAAGTTAAAAGATGAGGCGATCGCCCTACTATCAAAAATCCAAGAAGTGTCGGTATTAAAAACAGTGATTCACCAAAAACAAGCAATAGCCGATACCTTTGGCCAAAGTACAACCATTTGGGGATTGTCCGGTCGTCCGGCGACAGAATCACAAAAGGAATATGAAAAACTGTTTAAAGAAATTGTGGGGATGTTCAAATGAGTACCAAGAAACCTCGAAAATCCCTCGATGATGCCCTGGCAAATGAGTTTGTCTTTGGCAGTACACCACCGGCAACAGAACAGCCCCAGGTTGATAACGTGGCAGAAACCATATCAGCACCGACAACCGATAGCTTGAGTGGCGTATCCCTGTCGGAAGCATCAGCCATAATCCCAACTATAACCCCATCCCCACAACCTAAATCATCAATTATGTCTCAACTCCAACAAGTTCCCCCCAAAGAACCAACCGTGCGTTTGACTGTTGATTTAACTGAATCTATGCACCGCAAACTGTCTATGCTGGCTGCTAGAACGGGGCGTAAAAAGGCTGAAATTGTTCGCTTCTTACTTGATGAAGCACTTCAGGAAGTAAAAGAGTAATGCAGTAATTCAGTAATGAATGCAGTATGGCAGTAAGTAAATAATGCAAAAATATATTGATTTGACTTTGTTGGCAAATGATGGGGAAATTGTAACCGCTCAATAATCAGGGGTAAATCCTTCCATGACAAGCCTCAAATGGCTTAAAATCGTTCCCGAACAGGTAGTCCGCCCTCATTTATAGAAATGTCCGGTAAGCGTAAAACTCAATGGCTTCAGCCCTGAGAGTGTCAATGAGCGGATACCTTTTCACGTCGCACACCCCTCATGACACCCTCGCTAGATTTACCCAAATCAATCGTATTTAGCTGAGAGAAAAAACGATTAAACTGTCGTAAAATTAGCTGTATTCAGAGTTCCGGTTAAGCCTGTAACTTCAATAATGCCATCAGTAGCAGCATTAAACCCTGCTGTTGCATCATTAATAGCCACAAAGGTTCTTTGCCCAAAACTGAACTTAGCAGCGAAATTTGAGCCAAAGGCTGCGGATGTTAATTTTGTACCGATACCTGTAGCATCCAGAGTATTGACTACTCCCACATCGACAAATCCGGCTCGTGCTGTAGAAACACGGAATAGATCATTGCCTGTAGTGGCATTGAAATCAGTAATCACATCAAAGTTACTCAACAGAGAATCAGTCAAATTTTGGTAAACAAACTTGTCGCTCCCTAAACCACCAACTAAATTATCTTTAGCACCTGCACCACCAACAATGTAATCATTGCCTGCACCACCAACAATGTAATCATTGCCTGCACCACCATTGAGAGTATCGTTGCCATCCTCTCCATA
>JBJTUF010000020.1:0-5455 GCA_046080565.1 Cuspidothrix sp.
TTTCTAACACTTTCTGGTATATTTCACTTATCATTTTACTCTGTTAGTTCATATTTACTATTTATTACTTATCTTTTTTTGCTCCCACATTCTGTATCTCTTACTACATAAGCTTTTTCTCCTTCTTGTCCCCCTGTCAGGTCGAAGACATACCGCAGAGGACGCAGAAAACACGGAGGAATAAGAGTTTGAGAATTTTTGGCGTAGGTTTTATGATATTTCCAAAATAACATCATCAAACATGATGATCAATATTTCTATTAAATTCCAGTAAATTCTATTTTCTGGATCTTTTTTCTCTATTTTTTATTTGATTTTATATAAATAATCAAGCAAACCAAACAATACGAGGAATTTATAATGGATTTCTTTACTGTTATTTTAACCGTTTTAATCACGATTACAATTGAGAAATCTTATGATGCGGTTCTATCTTGGGTGATGAAAAAGATGAAAGAAAAAGCCTCTGATAACAACCAGAATAACCAGGAATAAAGCTTTGGCTAAATCACAATATTGACAACCATAGCAAGGTGGGTTAATGTTACCCACCATAATTACTATCACAACGCCTAAGTAAGTAGGTTTAATTAATTGTTAGATAGTGAAACAGGCTTCTAGCCTGTGGACGGGCAAGACTTGTACTGAGCTTGTCGAATGTATGCCCATCCCACATTTTATATTTAATTGCAACCAGCTACTTAATTTATTTAATTCGATGCAATTGGGAAAGAAAATATTGAGTTGCTAGGGTAGGTTGATCTGATTGAATTAAGGATCGCACAACAGCTACCCGTTGCGCTCCCGCATTCATGACATCATTGAGATTATTCATATCTATTCCCCCAATGGCAAACCAGGGAATTTGACAATTTTGGGATACATATTTTACATATTCTAAACCTGCGGCGGCTTTCCCGGCTTTCGTCGGTGTTTCATACACAGGCCCCACACCAATATAATCTGCACCTTCGGCAATTGCTCCTTGCATTTCTTGGGGATTTGTGGTAGAGCGGCCAATAATGCGCTGATTTCCTAATAATTGACGCGCTACAGCAATGGGCAGATCCTGTTGTCCTAAATGGACACCATCAGCATCTACAGCCAAAGCTAAATCTACTCGATCATTAATAATGAATAAAGCACCGTAATGATGACATAATTCACGTAATTTTATCGCCCGTTCTAAGCGTATTAAATCATCGGCGGTTTTTTCTCGATATTGCAACAGAGTTAATCCGCCTTGAAGGGCTGCTTCGACAATGGCGAATAAATTATCTGTGGGAGATGTGACTAAATATAAATGCGATCGCCATAATAACTGATGACGGTGATAACCCATCAAATTACTTTCTAGGGTATAAACCTGATAACGCATTTGTTTACAAGCTGTTCCCATCTTCGGATCATACAACTTGCCATATTCTTCTAATACCCGCAGTGCTTCTTGCACCCGGCAAAAATTAGCCTGTAATAAAGATGTAATATCCGCCCGTTCTTCCTCTTGGGGATGACTTAAATCAGTTCCCGGATCACCAGGTGTATCCCGTGCTGCCCGTATTTCCGCCGTATGCCAAGAACCTAACTCTTGACGCAGGTGCTTACACACACCAGATAACTGAGAATTATTTAAACCAAAGCGACACCATTCTTCAATAATTCGTAAACCCTCACGAGCGCGATCTAAATTAGCATCTAAAATGCGGTAAACAGTCTGCTGGGTGGGCGTAGGGGCTGAAACCATTACAACAACTCCATTATTACTTATTTCATCGTAATAGCCAGCCTGATTCATTTTCTCAGTCTGAGAATTAAATATTTGCTAACTAATTTCGATCAATTTGTCAAGGGACAAGTATGATACTCGTCATCCACCGTTGGATAGTATAAAAATGAGTTGTATAGCATTTGCCAGATAGCAGTTGATATACATAATCAAACACAGACACAAAAAGGCTTGCTACCTTGTCTTTACTATATGTGTTCCCGGAGTTTTATAAACAATGATAATTCCAGAAAAATCTGTAAACACCCTGAATAATTCCCTGAGTTTCTCGCTCTTGACTGTCACATTTGGTTTAGGACTCACAACTGCAACCTTTATAGCCAATGTCAGTAGTGTGTTGGCACAAGTACGAGCAGGAATACAACCAAATTTGCAAAACAGACAAACTATTTCTCAGGTTAACCAGCTATTTGTCAATCCTAATTTGGGAAATGATAAAACAGGAAATGGTAGTGCGATCGCACCTTGGCGAACAATTACCCAAGCCTTAGAAGCATCACCGCCCAACAGCGTCATTATCCTTGCTCCTGCTACCTATAGCACTAAAACCGGAGAAGTATTTCCTTTAATGTTAAAACCAGGCGTAGCTATTCAAGGGGATATTCGCAATAAAGGCAAAACCGTCACCATTACCGGTGGTGGTGAATATCTCAGTCGTCGTTTTGGTGGTCAGAATGTAACCATTGTCGGTGCTAACCAAACCAGTTTAACGGGTGTCACCGTAATTAACTCCAACATTCGTGGTTATGGCTTATGGATTGAATCCAGCAACATTATAGTTGGAGAAAATACATTTACGAATAATACCCAAGATGGAATTGCCGTCACCGGAGATGGTACACCCAGCATCAGCAAAAATTTATTTATTCGCAATGGTGCAAATGGCATCACTATTTCTGGTAACGCCCGCCCAGAAATTAGAGAGAACACCTTTGAAAACACAGGTTTTGGCATTAATATTGCCCAGAATTCTGCTCCCGTAGTCGTAGCTAACCAAATTCAAAATAATAGATCGGGGATTATTATCCAAGCCAATGCGACACCCCTATTAAGGAATAATGTTATTCAAGCTAACAAAGAAGATGGTTTAGTAGTTATTGCCCAAGCTAGACCAGATTTAGGTATGAATCACGACCCCGGCAAAAATGTCTTTCGGAATAATGGTCGTTATGACATCAACGCTAAAGCTGCCAAGTTAGTCATTTCTGCTGCTGGTAATAATCTAGTTAGTAATCGTCTTAGCGGTAAAATGGATCTTCAAGGTATGAACGCACCTTTGCCACCAACTGCAACTTTACCGCGTACCCCAATTACTAATTCTCCTGTACGAGAAACCATTCTACCTCGAACTATAAAACCTGTTCCTAATCCCAATCAATTACCACCAGTCACCAATAGTCAAGGCGATTTACCTCAGTTTAATTATATCCAACTAGATTCCGGTGCAATTGAATTTGTTGCCCCCCAAGGAGCAGGGGAAAATCTGCCCAATTCTAACCCCATCGCCAACTCTCAAGGTTATCCCATCTCTGGGCAAAATGTCCGTTATCGCGTGTTAGTGCTAGTGGCAAATCAGCAACAACAGAATTTAGTGACCTCTCTGGTTTCTGGTGCTTTTGCTAGAGTTTGGCAAGGTCAAAGGGTCATGCAAGTAGGAGTATTTAGCACTCAAGAAGGGACTAGCGAAATAGTAAATCTTTTCAATAGTAGAGGGTTAAGAACAGTCCTAGAACCTATTAAATAGGCTAACTGAATAAACCTGAAAATATAGCACAAGGCAAGAGGGAAGAGGCAATACTTCGACTTCCCTCACTAACCAGAGGCAAGAGTAAAATCCTTGGTATGATTAGGTTTTAAGAATCAATAATGTCCTAATCATTCTGGCTACAGCTACATTACAGGTAAAAGGTTGGAAGCGTTATCAAGTGAAAAAAGTGCAAGATTTTAAGACGTGGAAACTCAAAAACCTTGCATTTAATTTCTACACAAAGGAAAAATCCCTCCCATCGAACTCTTGAAACTGTCACCTCTCTCCTGTCATCATCACACAACTTTTTCAGCAAGCTCTAAATAATGTCTCAATAAGGGAATAGGGAATGGTTGAGAAAATTTTTGCCTTTTGATGACTTATGAAATAGAAACTAATAAACTTCTGAACTGCTGATATTGACAGGAGTTTGAGGAATTAGCGCTTCTATCATAGAATCCAATTTTAAATATCATCAACATTTTTATTGTTTGTAACATGGTGTTACAAGTGATGCTTCATTTACTATAAGTATTATGAATGATTTTTGTTAACTCTAGATAATTGTGATTAAAAACCATGCCCCGTCCCATACTCCCCGCCGTTCTATTAGTAGACGGTTACAACATTATAGGCACTTGGCCTTGTTTGATCAAAACCCGTGATCATGCTGGACTTGAGTCCGCGCGAGGTGAACTCGTAGAAGCCTTGACTAATTATAGTGCTTTCCAGGGATATGAAACTCAGGTTGTGTTTGATGCTCAATATCAAAACACTCCCAGCAACAAAGAAACTATTACAGACCTTTTAACAGTATATTACACAGATTTTGGGCAGACCGCAGACACATATATAGAAAAAACCTGTGCTTCTCTGCGTCACCAAATAGCCCAATCTTTAATTTCTCGCATGATTGTCGCTACATCAGATCGAGCGCAGCAGTTAACAGTTCAAGGGTATGGTGCTGAATGGCTATCAGCGCACCAATTATGCGGTGAAGTGGAAACTACTGTTTGTCGGATGCGCCATAGATATCAGTCGCAAAAACAATCAAAAAGCAGATTTTTGGCTAATGCCATTGATGCCAAGGCCAGACAACGGTTAGCGGAATTACGTATGGGATTATAGATTTTCTGAGGGAGAAAGTTCTGTATACCTTTACTGCCAAGGCTTTTGGTTGCTAAAAGTCCTATATTTCAGTAGCCAGAAAAAAAACTCAAAAATTTTTCTAAAACCCCTTGCATTAATCTGGATTTGGGTTTATTATAGCTAAAGTAAAGAGCGTTCCTCAGTAGCTCAGTGGTAGAGCGATCGACTGTTAATCGATTGGTCGCTGGTTCGAATCCGGCCTGGGGAGTTTAAATAAAAAAGGAAGACATAGAGTTAAACAAAGAAAACTTCATGTTTTTTATCTACCGATAATAAAATTACTTTCTAGCCTGAACAAAGAAGGTGGTAGTATCTTCCCAAACTCCTTGTTCAGTTAGTAGGGTTTCAATTTCTAATTTGTACTCAACTTGTAATTGTTCTAATTGTTCTTGTGATGGGTTTGGTAGTAAAGGATGATATTTAAAGACTAAATTAAATAACTGCCAAGATAATCCTTTATCCTGTAAATTGCGATATCGTCCACGAGGTTCAACTTTGATAGAGATATCTGTAAAACCTGCTTTTTCTAGCAAATCATGGCACTTTTCAGGACTACCCAATTCTGCCAGAATATGTGGTGGTGAAATATCAAACAATTTACTACAAAGATTTATATAAACTGATGCCATATAAGCCTGACAGGAGGACAAGATAGCTAGAAGCTAGAGAGAGCAAGCTTCATAGCTCTTTGCCCTTTGATGTAATCCTTCAACCGATAGCGGCTAAATTGCATTAATTCTTCTATAGTTTTTTGGAACATTTGATGTACCCCA
>JBJTUF010000021.1:0-10823 GCA_046080565.1 Cuspidothrix sp.
AAATTTGATCAAGCTAATAATTATTACAGATGTAATCATTCCAGCAATGATACTGAATAAAATCCACAGTGCCAATGGTAAGGATTGAGTCCGCATTCCTAAAAATGTTAGTGGCAATGCAGGTGATAAGTTTTGAACTAATAGTATTATTAGTCCTAAGATTGTTGTTAGTAATATAATTAAGCGAATTACTGCCATAAATATTTAATAACTAGTTGTGTAAAATAATTTTATATTTGGGAAAGAGAATAGGGAATATTTCACAGATTAAGGAATACAGAGATTTTTTTGTGTCAAAAATGTACAATTAATCTTGGTTAGGTATTTATAGCAGGAGGCAGGAGGAAAAGCCTTGTTATATATATGTTTCAATGATTCATAATGTCCTAATTATCCTAGATACAGCTATAATTTAAAATGTATTTATTCAATTAAAAATTAACAATTTTTGATTTTTAATTGCTAATTTTTAATTGCTAGATACAGCAGATTGTCTATTGGTGACGTACAAACGGAATAAATAAAACCCAAGCAGCAAGGGTATTTCAACTCCTGCCTCCTCCCTCCTGCCTCCTGCTTTCTGCTATGTGACCTTGCCAACGCTGAATAGGTATACAGTCAATATCCAATTGATCGAGAGAGCGAGCAACAACAAAATCAACTAAATCCTCAATTGTTTGGGGGTTGTGATACCAGGCGGGAATAGCTGGTACTATTCTGACTCCTGTTTCTGCTAAGGTTGTTAAGTTCCGCAGGTGAATTAAGCTAAATGGGGTTTCTCTGGGGACAATTACCAGTTTACGACCTTCTTTAATTTGTACATCTGCGGCGCGTTCGAGCAAGTCTGAACTTAGTCCTCCAGCGAGTTTGGCGACTGTACTCATACTACAGGGGATAATGATCATTCCCAAAGTGCGGAAAGAACCACTGGCAATACCAGCGCCAACGTCACTCCAAGAATGACAACGGAGTTTACCTTGTTGGGGAACTCCTGCTTGTTCTCGCCAAAATTGTTGTTGTTTATCTGGTTCTCCTGGCATTCGGATTTCCTGTTCCGCTTGCCAAACGGTGTAAGTAGATTTAGAGGCTACTAATTCAATGTGATATTCTGCTGATAAGAGGAATTTGATAGCGCGAACGGCGTAAATTAAGCCAGATGCACCTGTTACACCGAGGATTAAAGGTTTTGTGTTATTAGTCATTGGTCAGTGGTCAGTGGTCTGTAGTCAGTGGTTAGTGGTCAGTATTTAATGGAAATGGATAACGGAGAACGGACAACACACACCTGACTATTCCTCATCATAGGGTTCTAAATCAAAAGAGTCGTTTTTATTGACTGAATAAATATCTGTGGGATCGCCATTAGTAGTATTTGCGCCCATACCTTTGGGTAAACCATCGGGACCTACGGTGACAAGATCAATTTGTTGACGGTAATAATCAACGCTTTTAACTTGGACACTAACGCGATCGCCTAATCGGTAGGAAGCGCGATTTTTGCGACCAAATAGAGCTTGTTGTCGAGCGCGATATTCATACCAATCATCTTTGAGGGAACTGACGTGAACCAGTCCTTCTACCCGTAAGGTATTGGATAAATTCCCTTCGGTGGGTGATTCTAGAGGGACTTCAATTTCCACAAAGAAACCGTAGGATTGAACACCAGTAATGACTCCGGCAAAGACTTCACCAATGCGTTGTTTCATTAAGGAGGCTTTTTGGAGTCCGGCTAAATCAGATTCAGCTTCTTGGACTTCTTTTTCCCGGTCGTTAATTTGGACAATGACTCTGGTTAAATCGCTTTGGAGTTCTTGTTGTAGTTCTGGGGGAAGAACATTCCAATTAATTTCATCGTGACAATTGGAATGACGGAGGTTAATCCGATCTTTAACGCGGGTGTTACGGCGATCGCGCCCGTATTCTAATAAGTTATGATAAACCCGTTGTAAAAGAATATCTGGATAACGTCGCAGGGGGGCAGTGATATGGACATACTGGGATAAAGCCAAACCAAAGTGAGAACTCTTGGTGGTGCTATATACAGCCGGTTTGAGTGTGTCTTGTAATAAATAAGTGAGAACCTGTTCCGATGGGGAATCAGCAAAAGCAGCCGTTAAGTGTTGATAATCTAGAGGTTGGATTTCTAATTCTGGATCAAGAGCTAATTCCACACCTAAATTAACAGCTAGTTTAAGCATTTCTTGAACATCTTCAGTATCAGGTGTACCTTGAACCCGCCAAATACTGGGAATACCCAAAGCGCTGAGATGATCAGCTATCAGTTGATTGACTAAAATTACCAATTCAGTGATGAGCGATCGCCCAGGTAAGTCATTTAGGACAACCGATCCCAAAAATCCTTCATCATAGTAGGGATTATGGCTAGGTGGTAGATTTAGTTGTAAACTACCGCGATTAAGACGCACTTGTTTAATTACCTGTCCCAAGGTCTGCAAATCTTTGAGTTGCTGTTGAATGGCTGGTATTACCTTGGTATTTTCACCAGTGAGAATGCTTTGTGTATCTTGATGAGTTACAGCTACATCTACGTTGATCACACTGGGTTGAATTTCCCATTCTTCCACAATTCCCGATTGAGGGTTAATAGTGATCACAAAAGAAAGAGTCAAGCGATCGCTACCAGGAACTAAAGAACAACGTTCCGTCACTGCTGCTGGTAACATCGGTAATAATAATTCTCCCAGATACACCGACTTACCGCGCTTTAATGCTTCCCTGTCCAGGATTTCATCGGGTTGGATGTAATGGGAAACATCCGTGATGTGAAACATTAACCGCCAATTATCATCAGTAATTTTTTCCAAACTGAAAGCATTTTCGACCACAGTATCATCTTGATTGCCATTCTCCATCGTGAAGGTAAATACATCACGTAAATCAAGACGATTTTTCAGGTCTGCTTTGAGGATGCGCTTGGGTAACTTGGCCGCTGCATCTAGAACATGATCCGCAAAAGTGCGGGACAGGTCATGTTTACAAGTTACCAAATCTATATCTGCTGCGGCTTCTGCATCACTTCCTAGAATTTGCACTACCCGACCCAAGGGGGGATATTGTGCCAAAGGATAACGGAGAATTTCCACATGAGCTAGATGATCAATTGCCGCGGCCAAATCCATATTATTGAGTTGTAGCGTCAATTCAAACAGCAATCTGTCATCTAAAGGTACAGCGCGAAAACCGCTTTCTACCTGCTTAATTCGAGCTAGTAAAGTGTGATTAGAGCGCTCCATAATCAACTTTACCTCTCCTTCAGGCGATCGCCGCCGACTGCCTTCCTTAAGGACTCGGACTAAAACGCGATCGCCATTCCAAGCATTACTGAGATGACTTTCCCGAATATAAATATCCTCCGAGCCTTCCGTATCTTGAATTGCAAAACAAAAACCCTTACTAGAACACCGCAATTTCGCCTCAATTAGCCCTTCTTCAGTCACACGGCGGTATTTGCCCCGTTCCTTCACTAACAGGCCAATTTTTTCTAGTACATCTAAAATAATTTGTAGTTTTTCTAGACTTTCTTCATCCTCACAACCCAATTTTTTTTCTAGGACTTTAGGAGCTACCAATTTATCATCTGTAAAATTGGCAAGAAGTGTAGCGATTGAAAATTCCATGCAGTGAACCGACCTTTGGTCAAAACATCATTTTTTGGCGAATCTGGTTTTTGACCTAGTTAGGGCGACAGTCAGCAAAAGTCCCTGCTCCGACTTGTGACTGAACAACCATCTCAGAATCTGTTTGGGTGCTACTGATCTTGATCCCAACAATTTTTACTCTGCACACCTGATACTCAATGATTCACCACCAGCTAATTAGATCATGGGTTGGTGAGAGACTTAGTTTGGAGAACTCTCCCTACTACCCAAAAGCTATCAACTTAGTTCATCACAGGTTTTTAATTGTTGAGAACAAAAGTAATTTCACGCCATGAGTATCTGATAGTCTAGCGTAATGCTAGTCATGTCTTAACTAGGAGAAACTGCCGATAAACCCAATTCTCCCATAACGTAGAATCGGTAACAATTAGGTAAGCAGTAAAACACAGGCAGTGAGGGCGAACCTTATCCTTACTATTGTAGATTTAGAGCGCACTTATTTGAAAATACTTCTAGATATCTAATTGAGCGGCTAGTATAGCATTTGAGGAAAGATGAAGATTTGCCCTGAGCAACTGCTACTATCAAGACATCTTTAATGTCGTGACTGCTGAGTTCTCAATAAGACTCTATATTGAAATATGGGGTTTTGTCTAGAGGATAAGACATTGATCGTCGTTAACCATTGACGGTTGACTGTTAAGAATAAATTTTAGATTGGTGAATAAAAAAAGATATTTACTCTTGCCTCTTGCCTCTTGCCTCTTGCCTCTTGCCTCTTGCCTCTTCCGTAAATTCAGATCAAAAATGGTTGAAACTATGATGTTGGAACAATTTCATAACTTGTACCCCAACGGGAGTATTATCTCAGAATTAGTAGACATTTTCCAAGGGAAATATATCGTCCGTGTCAGTATCCAGCTAGAAGGAATCACCCGTGCAACCAGTATGGCAGGAGACCAAACAGTAGAACTAGCAGAAGATCATGCTATAGATAGAGCCTTGAAAGTGCTGGGAATGAAGAATATCTCCACAGAATTGCCAAAATCTTCCCTTCCATCTGTTCCTCATGCACCCATTAAACCAAATGTCCAGGAGTCCAAACCTATAACTGCCTTGAGTAACACACAGACACATATCTCACCTGTAATAGAGCCACAAATTCATACCCCAGTTATCAAGCCAGACATCTTTCCCAGCCAAGAACCAGAATATCCACCCTTAGCAGAAGTACCTCCCAATAACGTCACACCCTTTACTCCTCGTACTTATACCCCCTATGAAGATGCTGGTAATCAGTCAGCTTTGGGTAAGAAAAAGAGACATAATGAACCAATTAATTTATCAGATGTCATTGCCCAAACAGATGTGGAAATAGAACGTTTAGGCTGGACTCCAGAACAAGGAAAAGATTATCTGCTCAAAACCTACGGTAAACGAGGGCGTTCTTTACTTAGTGAAGAAGAATTACGCAATTTTCTCATCTATCTCAAATCACAACCAGATCCCATTGCGGGATTTTAAATTAGTCAGGCAGAAGGCAAGAGGCAAGAGGCAAGAGTAAAGATAAATATTATTCCCTATTCCCTCTTACACTGTCACCTGTCACCTGTCACCTGTCACCTGACCACTGACCAATAACTAAACCAAAGCTACAGGACGACTACCAGCCGCATGACGATCAATCACTTGATCAATTAAGCCATATTCTTTAGCTTCAACGGGAGACATAAAGAAATCCCGTTCAGTATCTTCACAGATACGCTCATAAGGTTGATCAGTATGTTCAGCTAGATACTCATTGAGCTTTTGCTTGTGATACAAAATTTCCTTGGCTTGAATGGCGATATCAGTTGCTTGTCCTTGAGCGCCACCTAGAGGTTGATGAATCATAATCCGTGAATGAGGTAAACTCATCCGCTTACCTTTTGTCCCAGCACTGAGGAGAAAAGCACCCATACTTGCTGCTAATCCTGTGCAGATGGTACAAACATCGGGGCGAATTTGTTTCATGGTGTCAAAAATGCCCATTCCTGCTGTTACTGAACCACCTGGAGAATTAATGTACATATATATGTCTTTCTCCGCATCTTCAGAATCTAAAAACAGCAGTTGGGCCACAATCAGGTTAGCCAAATTGCTATCAACCTGTTCTCCCAAAAAAATAATCCGCTCACGCAACAGTCGTGAATAGATATCAAAGGCGCGTTCGCCTCGACCTGATTGTTCAATAACGATAGGAATCATGCAGCGTGTTTTTAGCTATTTTCCATTTATTCTATCGGTGATAATGGCTGATTGTGTTGAATTTGCCAACTAAACATCAGAAATAGGCAGGAGGTAGGAGGCAGGGAGGGCGATCGCTCTGACAAAATTAAGTATTTTTACTGTGTTAATATTGAAACCTAGTAAGATAAAACTATTAACGGGACTTAGCGGGACTTAGACAAAAATATAAAAATATACTTCTATTTTATGGACACTTTTTAACTTTTTAGTAAAACTAACGTCTCGGTTATCGGGTACATCGAAATAGAGAGCTAGATCACACTTTTTTAAATATTTGTGAGATATTCTCAAATTATATTCACTACATCCGATAAACGAGAAACACGAAGTGTATTTACAATAACAGTTTCAAAATTACAGATTCCTATGGAAATGCCATCCATATAAAAAAGAGGGGGTACTATGCTAGATAAACTTACGCAAGCAGCCTTGATTACATTCTTACTACAAATTATAGCAGTATTGAGTAATACCAATTCAATACAACCTAAAGCAGTATCTACTTTTGCCGAAATGTCTGGACAGGTAATCAGTTCAAATGTTCGAGTGTGGGAGTAGACATAAGATATAAGGGAACATAAAAAATCAGGTGATTAGTTGTTCCCTACGAATTTTAATTGCTAATTACCTCTATTGAAATTTTCATTTTTAATTTCTACCTGTGCTGGTAGTGATAATTTTATTTTTGCTGCTGTGATCATTTCCTTCTGTGAGGCTACGAAAATATAGCCCAGCAATAGTAATGAGAAATAGAAAATATCCTACGGCTTGGACAATATAAATTTTGTCTCTATAACCAAATAATGATTGGAGGATAATGCCAGGGAATTGTTCATCTGGTAAGATTTTCGACGTATTCCAAACTATTGGGCCAAGAATACAAGAGTGAATTCTGGTGAAATGTTCGTAATAGAAGCAGAGACTTTCTGAGGAACGACTACTTAAAGCTAAATTAGCTGTTGCTTCATCAAAATGTTGTAACCCAGAAACAACTAAACCAGAAACAATTAAGATTAATAACACTCCCATAACTTGGAAGAATTGGCGAATATTGATTTTTACTCCCCACTTAAATAATAAGACACCAATTGCTGTGGCGGTGGCTAAACCCCCAAGTGCGCCGATAGTGGGTAATAATCCTTGTTGAAAATTAGCGGCCACAAAGAGAACTGTTTCAAATCCTTCTCGTAGTATGGCAACTAAAATTAAACTAAAAACGCCCCAACCTGCATTGGAATTTTTTCCTAGTGCTTCGGTAACTGCGCCTTCAACTTGGGCTTTCATAAATCTGGCTTGTTGGGTCATCCAGATTAACATCCAACTCAGCATGATGATGGCTAAAATACTAAAAATTCCTTCTAATGCTGGTTCAACTACAGAGGTGTATTGAGGATTGATTGAACCTAAGAATTTAATGATGCCAGTAAATAAAAATCCGATTAAACCACTAACAATAATACCTACAATTACGCCAGCATAAACCCAAGAATTTAATCGAGATTGTTTGGCTTTTTTTAATAATGCTAAAACAATACCCACAACTAGGGCGGCTTCTACTCCTTCGCGTAGGGTAATCACAAAAGTGGGTAAGGCGGTACTAAAATTCATATTTATTAATTAGTTATTAGTTATTGGTTGTTAGTTCCAATTCTGACTTGTATAGGCAGGGTTATTTCATTCTAGATTTAAGCAACGAATTTAGGTGTTTTCAGCCATTGTGAGATGGAATTCCTGAAGCCTAAAATGACGCATTGTCGTAAATACATAAAATGTCAGATTTTAGAATGAAACAGCCCTGCTTGTATAGGTGTTTAGCAGTGCTAAACACCTACTATTAGTTATTAGCTGAAATCGCGTAACATTTTTTTCAGTTCCAGATTGTGCATTTCCTCTTGACCGATCATACCCCGGGCAAATTCTTCTAGGTAAATAGAAGCATTGGTGACAGTATCTAGCAGAGTTTTATACATACCTAAAGCTTTCTTTTCATGGGATAAACTTTCTGTCAAGATATCTTTGACTGTATGATTGAAAGTTTCTTCCATAGGGGCAATTCTTAATGTGGGATGTCCTTCTAAACCTGTAAGAATTTCTCCAACTTGTTGGGCGTGAAGTAAGGATTCTGTGGCTTGGGCTTTGAAGAATGCTACAATAGGTATACGATTAGGCCCTGTTACCATCAAGGAATAATGGGTATAGCGAACTACCCCTGCTAGTTCAAATTCCATAATGGCATTGAGGATATCAATTGTCTTTTGGTGATCAAGTTCTTGCATTAGTTGTTAAGTTCAGCAAAATTACATAAGGAGAGTCTTTAGCTACCAATTTTGAGTGAGGAGTTATACTTTTATCAGGTTTTGAAAAACCAAACTATTCTCACTCTGATTTTTCAACTATTTTCTCTCTTAATTTACCATTTTAAACTTGTTTTTCTGTACTTCCAATGGTGTGAAAATACTAACTTTGTGCTTTGGTGATAGTTTTTTCTCACACTTTTTGAGTGTTTTCCTCTATAGTTTTGATCAGCTTGGTAACATCTTCGGAGCTTTTAACTGCTTGTGCTGGGGGGATAGCAGTAGGCCAAACTTTCACCAGTTCTACAAAAGCTGTATCTATGGCTTTGTCTTCAGGATGTTCCTGGGTCATTTGACCAGAAATACTTTGATATAGTTCTTGAGAATAGACGATAAACCCACGGGAGTCTTGATATTCAATGGGGGCGGTAATTTTGCCATTAGCAATTGCTGCACCATATTCTGAATTAGCTGCATCTAATAAACCGTTAATGACTTGGAGAACAAATTTAGGTTGACTCCGTTCTGAGGTTGGTAAAACAGCGATCGCATTATCCACAGCTTCTACAGAAGTGCTAAAGTTAGTTTTAATTTTGGCATCTTTGGGATTAGATTTGACTAAATCCGTTAAACTGACTAAGTTACTTTTAAATTCTTTAACTTTGCGTTCATTTAGTTGTTCTTCAATATCAACATAAATCTCTTCTACTGGGTGTCCAATATGGGGTTGAGCTTGTTTTGGTTGATTTTGATCTAATAGTTCTTTTGCTACTAAAAGATGTCCTTTCATTAATCCCAATTTTGTCATATAGTCAACATCTTTTGCTTCTCCTGAGAGTACCACTTCCTCAACTGTGACCATATCTTTAATTTGGTCAAACTGTGGCTGAGTAATGACTTTTTTGCTGACTAAATCTTCGGGTGTCGCGTAGGGGCGACTAGCTTGAATTTTGTTAGATAAAGCCGGAACGCCTAGTTTAGCTTCTAGTTTATCTAATTGCGATAAAATTGCATTATTAATATTAATTTTGGCTTGGTTACTGTGTCCACTGTGGCTGCTGACGGCCGTGCTAGTGGCTGTATTGGGTGTGGTTTGAATGTCTGCTGTTGGTGTGCTTTTGGTGCAAGAACTCAGTGAAATAATCACACACGCGGCAATAGACAAAAATATATAACGAGATTTAATCATTGTTACTCCTGGTAAAAATTTAATCATAACCATCATTAGTTATCTATCATAAATGATATTTTTTATCAACTAGATAACAAAAATTAAGTATGGTTAGTAGTATCAGTTACTTTGATTGAGAGTTTTGATAGGCGTAGTTTAAATTTTGTTGATACTGAACAATCTTTTTTTGAGCGATCGCATAATCAATAGTAGAATTTGGTATCTGAGACATGAGATTGATAGATTTTTGCCAATTATCCATAACTATTTTCCAGTCATTGGATGATTTTGCTGTCTGTGTCAAATTTGCTGCTGTCATTGCATGGTTAATACCTTGACGAAACAGATCAGATGTTGGTAAATTCCAAATTTTAATATTTGCATCTGCACCACCACTCACAAGTTTATGATTATCAGGGTTAAAAACTAAAGACCAGACAGGTTTAGTATGACCAATTAAGGTATTGATTAAATAACCATGTTCTACATTCCATAGTTTCACCGTTTGATCATAACTGCCACTAGCTAAAGTTTGACTATCAGGACTAAAAGCTACAGAATAAACTGCTTTACTATGTCCAATTAAGGTGGCAGATAATTCTCCTGTTTGCAGATGCCATAATTTGATATTATGATCAGAACTAGCACTAGCAATATATTTACCATCGGGACTAAAAGCTATAGACCAAATTGGTTTTTCATGGGCGGCTAAAGGTGTTCTTATTTTGCCACTGGGTAGATGCCAAAGCAAAATTTTACCAGTTTCTCCTCCACTAGCTAATATTTTGCCATCGGGACTAAAAGCTACTGTTCTTACTTCATCTGCTTGTGGTATATTAATGATAGTAGAACCTGTTTTGATATCCCAAACCTTGATGGTTTTATCCCAGCTACTACTAGCTAAAAATTTACCATCGGGACTAAAAGCTACTGATGTAACATCGTCTGTATGTCCAGATAAGGTCTGGATTAATTTACCAGTTTTTAAATCCCAAAGTTTAATATAATTATCCCAGCTACCACTAGCAACAAGTTGATTATTTGGACTAATAGCGACGGAATTAACCGTATCACCATGATCACAAAGTTGATGAATAATTTTACCAGTTTGTAAATCACGGACATCAATATCTTTATTGAGATTACCATTAACTATGGTTTTACCATCTGGACTAATAGCTAAAGAATAAACTCGCATTCCTTGATTAAAGCTGCATTTTATGACAGCCAGAATTAACAAACTTAAGCCAATACATCCTTCTGTACTAAAAAGTATTCTGTTCAGAAATAATCTGTTCATAATTATTTATGGTTCATCAGTACATAGTATGCTAAACTAATATTTAAACTTCCAAGTAAGCAAGCATCTTAATCGGAAATTATCAAAATTTCTAAATCCATAAGCAGAACGTTTAATCAACTTGAGTTTGTTGTTAATACCCTCAACAA
>JBJTUF010000022.1:0-6111 GCA_046080565.1 Cuspidothrix sp.
CTTGGGGTACATCAAATGTTCCAAAAAACTATAGAAGAATTAATGCAATTTAGCCGCTATCGGTTGAAGGATTACATCAAAGGGCAAAGAGCTATGAAGCTTGCTCTCTCTAGCTTCTAGCTATCTTGTCCTCCTGTCAGGCCATTAACACTAACTATAGTCCCAAAAATTAGCCCCTTGAGGAGAATAATAAAAATATCTGAGGGTAATAAAAAATTTCTCACCGATTCTAAAAATATTTCGGGAACAACTTGATAAAACTGCATGGCGGCAAAAGCGCCTCCGGTAATACCGATAACGACGGCAAAAATCATCATTACAGGCATCATTAAACAGCAAGCAATAACTCTGGGTAGAACTAGATAATCAATGGGATCGGTTTTGAGCATATATAAAGCATCAATTTGTTCTGTTACTCGCATTGCTCCTAATTCTGCCGCAAAGGCCGAACCAACTTGTCCGGCGATAATACTAGCAGTTAAAATTGGTGCTAATTCTCGACAAAATGCTAAAGCAAACGCACCGCCAACGCTTTCTACTGCCCCAAATCTGACTAATTCCCTAGCCGTTTGAATAGTGAAAATCATCCCAGCAAAACCACTGACTAGCAAGACAGGAGAAAGGGAAGCCGGGCCTGCTGTGACTGCGTGTTCTAATATCTTCCGATAATAGGTTTTGCCTTGAATCAAATGTAGTAATATCTGACCTAACAACAGAAATGCCGATAAACAGCGAATTATCCAGGATTCTTCTAAATTTCTTTGTGGTGGCAAGTTTATGGACACTAAGTAATTTGGGATAAATAATTATGACTGGGATAAGATAAGGAGAAAGAAAATAGTTTAAATCCTATTTGCTTTTTTCTTCTGGCGTTGTTGATGACTAATTTGAAAATGCTATATTAACATTAATTATTTAACCTGTCGCGTGCATAAATTGAATTATTGTCAAAAAATGAACCTATTTTGTCATTAAAAAGGAGTAATATGTTAAAAACAAAAGTTTCTTTTAATGATTTTGGAGTCATTAAACAAGGAAAGTTAGAATTAAATGATTTAACGTTACTTTGTGGTGCGAATAATACAGGAAAAACCTATGTAATGTATTCTTTATACGCTCTACTTGATCAGCGTTTTGAAGTAAATTTTAATTTTGTAGTGAATCTTGTTACTAAATTGAGTCAAGAAAGAGTCTGTCAATACAATATTCAAAATTTAATCAGCGATAATTATGATAATATTTTAGAAGAAATAACTCAAGGAATTAATAAGCATTTACCAAATTTGTTTGGGGTTGAATCCGATGAATTTAGGCAAACTCAAATTAAATTAGAACTTGATATTAATTTTATTTTAGCCAATATAACTAATCATTCTTGGCAAAGTCGTGTAAGTTTAAGCAATAAAGAATCAGACTGGTTTTTAGATATTCAAAAACCTGAAAATGATACCAATGTAACTTTTACAATGCGAGATGATAAAGGTATTCCTCATAAATTATTGACAGAGTTAATTTCTAGTAATATCATTAGGTTAATTTTTAGCACATTTAGCAAAAAAAAGCAAAATTGTTTTTTAATTCCTGCTGAACGTGGTGGACTTAATTTATTTTTTAAAGAGTTGTCTAGCATCCGTAATCGTTTGCTGCATCATGCACAGAAAGATAATATTAATCCTATGGAAGTTTTAAAAGATATTATTAAATCTCGTTATGCAGAACCGATTTCTGATTATATAGAGTTTTTGAATGACTTGAATAATACTAAAAAGCGGAAAAGTGATTATTATATACAAGCACAATACATTCAAAGAAAGGTGATTAATGGCAAATATGAAATAGATCGTTATGGGGATATATTTTTCTTACCTTATCAAAGTAATAAGAAAAAAATGCCTTTACATTTTACTTCATCTACAGTGAAAACTCTATTTAGTTTAGTTTTTTATCTGGAACATCTAGCTCAACCAGGAGACTATTTGATGATTGATGAACCAGAATTAAGCTTACATCCAGATAACCAACGAAATTTAGCGAGAGTATTGGCAAAATTGGTCAATAATGGTGTTAAAGTAGTATTGAGTACCCATAGTCCCTATTTTGTCCGTGAATTAAATAATTTGATTATGTTAAGTAAATCTTTTGTAAAAGCTAGTGAATTGCGTCAGCTTTATGGTTATGAACCTAGCGAGTCTTTAAACCCTGAAAAAGTATCAGCTTATCTATTTGATAAAAAAACTATCAAAGAGATGAAAATTGATCCCAATGAAGGTATTATTGCACAAACATTTGATGATGTAATTAATAATCTTAATGAATCTTCCAATGATATTTACTATGCTTCTCAAGAAGAGGAAGATTGGGATAATGAGTGATAATTTAATTGATATAGTAAAACTTGCAATTAAACAAGATTTTCATTTGGTTGCAATTTCCAATGAAAATGATTTGACCCTTACAATTAAAGAAGAACATCCAGATGCAAAATGTAAGTTTGTAACGATAAAGTTAAAAAAATCAATAGATTATTTTGGGTTTTCTCTACATAAAGATAAGGGAGAAGGAAACAATGATCTTGTATATCCTTTTTTTAATCCCCAATGTAAAGGTATTTGTTCTAAAGATGATGGCATTTTATTGTTAAAAAAGTCAAATAAGGTTTATGTTTTATTGATAGAAATGAAATCTACAAATCCCAAAGGTTACTTACAACAATTAAAAGCGGCTAAAATTTTTGTTGATTTTGTTTTACAACGGATTAAGATTTTTAATGAAATCAATACGGAAGTTGAATTTAGAGGATTATTATTTTCATGTCGTCAGATACCTAATGAAGGAACAACTAAAAAACAAAAACTTACATTTGAAGATAGGAATGGTTTATTAGTTTCGGAGAATTCAGGTAATAATACTTACTATGTACAACAATTTTTAGAGAAAATAGATTAGATTTTAGCTAAAGAAAAAACTCAAAAAAAAGATTCCTGGGTTCTCTATGCAGTTTTAACCAGGTTTACACCATAAAGAAAGTTGTAAGATAGAGGAAGTAACATCGCTCTTCACACACCACAACCAATGACATCAACTCTGCTAAAACTTCCGCGTCTTAACGCACCTACGCTGCACCATCTACCCAACGGCTTAACTATTATTGCCGAACAAATGCCAATAGATGCGGTTAATCTTAACCTATGGGTCAAAACAGGTTCAGCAATGGAGTCCGATGCTATTAATGGTATGGCTCATTTTTTGGAACATATTGTTTTTAAAGGTACGGAAAAACTAATTAGCGGTGAATTTGAGCGGCGGATTGAAGAACGTGGTGCGATAACTAATGCGGCTACTAGTCAAGACTATACTCACTATTATATTACAACTGCACCTAAAGATTTTGCTGAATTAGCTCCTTTGCAAATAGATGTTGTTTGTAATCCTAGTATTCCCAATGCAGCTTTTGAGAAAGAACGTTTGGTGGTTTTAGAAGAAATTAGGCGTTCTGAGGATAATCCACGACGACGGATTTATCGTCATATTATGGAAACTGCTTTTGATTATTTACCCTATCGTCGTCCTGTCCTTGGTCCAGAAGAGGTTATTTCTCAAATGCAACCGCAACAAATGCGAGATTTTCATGATTATTGGTATCAACCTCAATCAATGACAGCAGTAGCTGTGGGCAATTTACCAGTAGAAGAATTAATAGAAATTATTGCTGAGGAATTTAGTAAAAATCATCTCCAAACAGGGAAACAAATTACACAAACAACGGTTATTCCTGAACCTGCATTTACAGAAATAGTCCGTCGGGAAGTGGTGGATGAAAGTCTACAACAAGCAAGATTAGTGATGATTTGGCGAGTTCCTGGATTGATGGAATTAAATGAAACTTATGCACTTGATGTTGTGGCGGGAATTTTAGTCCATGGAAGAACATCGAGATTGGTGCAAGATTTACGGGAAGAACGAGGATTAGTATCTTCTATTTCTGTGAGTAATATGAGTAATTTATTGCAAGGTGTGTTTTCGATTTCTGCTAAATGTGATGTCGAAAATTTAGCTGCTGTGGAATCAGCTATCGTGGAACATTTGAGCAAATTACAAACAGAATTGATCAAAGAATCAGAAATTGAGCGTGTGCGGCGGCGTGTAGCCAATCGCTTTATATTTGGGAATGAAACTCCAAGCGATCGCTCTGGATTATATGGTTATTATCACTCATTAATTGGTGATTTAGAACCAGCGTTTAATTATCCCCAGTATATTCAAGCAAAACAAGCAACGGATTTAATGCAAGCAGCAAAATATTATCTTCCCACCGATGCTTATGGTGTCGTCATCATCAAACCTGTTTAAGAATTTAGGAGTCGTACAATTGATTTTGTACGACTACTTAAAAAAACTCAACCACCTAAAGTAAAAATCTATCATGAACTTCTATTTACGACAAGATATTTAAACAGGTGTTTGAGTATAATGAAGTAATGAATAACTAACTTTGTCCTATAATGAGTAAATTTGCAAGTTCGATTAATTTACAATTATCGCCTGATTCTTTAAGTCAAGGTGAGTCGGCTATTCGTCAAGAATTGGCTTTACAGTTATACGCACAGAATATCTTTACTTTTGGTCAAGCGCGACGTTTGGCTAATTTATCAGTTTGGGAATTTCAGCAGCTTTTAGGAGAAAGGAAAATTGAACGACATTATAATGAAATTGATTTATTGGAAGATGTAAAGACTATTCAAGAAAGTTTTTAATAAGTGTGACTGTTATTTGTAATGCTACACCTCTAATTAATTTTGCTGCTATCAATCGTCTAGATATTTTAAAGGAGGTGTTTGGACAAGTTATAATTCCCCAAGCTGTTTATTATGAAACAACAGTTTCAGGATTTCTGTGGTCACAATTTATTTTACAAGCAGTTACTTCTGAATGGCTACAAGTTCGCATTGTCTCAAAGATAGACCCTATTATTTACCCAGAACTAGATGATGGAGAACGAGAAGCTATTGCTTTAGCTATTGAAACAGGTATACATAAAATTCTGTTAGATGAACGGGATGCTCGTAAAGTAGCTCAAAGTATAGGATTACGATTAATTGGTACTCTTGGTATTCTTTTATTAGCCAAAGAGAAACATATTATTCCTGAAATCAAACCGTTACTTGATGCGATGATTGATGTGGCTCAATATTGGGTAAATCAGAATCTGTATGAACAAGTTCTAAAGCAAGCAGGAGAGTTATGACAGAGAATATATTTTCAGAGATAAACCAACAGAACGCTTCAAGTTATGAACCACTAATTAACTATAATTCACCTATATATGATCCTTTTAGTGAACCGAAAGATGATGATTTCTTCCCAGATAATTAAGAAGCACTTCAAATTCTGCATATCTCCTATATTTTTAGAGATATTCGCACACTGTGTGATATTTTTTGGCGTTTAAAGAAGTCTCAGCAAAAAAGACTTTTATGGAAATATATAATTATTGAATGGGTGTCTCTTGATGAAAATTTAATTAAATTTGCTAATTCGCTAATTGCAAAGAAAACAGAAATACAGCAGTTTCGAGGTTGATGAGGTACAGTAACCGATTGAACTTCAAGTTTTAAAACTACCCTCCAAAATTGGTGTACCTCATTTACTCCAAAAGTGCTGTAATTTGTTCAGATCAAGAGATTGAAGAATTAAAAAGATTAAAAAAAGAGTATGAGCAAGCACGTAAACTCCATAAAGAAAAATTAGAAATGATTCGGAATAAGTTGGCGGCTCATAGAGAGTTACTGCATTTTGCAGATATGGCTAATTTATGGCAATCAATTAATTATGAAGAATTAATTGATATTCTTAATGCTGCTGTGCATTTTTTTAATTTTGCTAAAGATTTAAATATTTACAGCTTTTTGAAAGTTCAGAATACCTCAAAAGGCAAAATGCTGGCGTTAATTCATCCTGCATTGTGCTTATATGCTTAACGGGTGACAAGGCGGTTGAAGATGAGATGTGGCAATAATTTGAGAAAATAAGGGTGTAAAAAAAATGGGGACAAGGAAGCCCCCAACGCAAAAAATGTTACCACAATCATATCAAACAATTTTCCGAAAGCAT
>JBJTUF010000023.1:0-6404 GCA_046080565.1 Cuspidothrix sp.
GTTTTTGTTTGCGATACATTTTGATGCACCTTGATGCAAGGGTTTTTATCTATTTTACCCCTTTTTCTTGCACTTTGTTCCTTTTTTCTGCCCCCTCAACTCTTGATTTATCTAGGTTTTGTGTTTATTCAGCAAGCCCTAACTACTGTTCCTATGGCAATGCCGATGCGAATGGCGACGGTGGGATGGCCTGATAGTTGCCATTGTTGATTGAGCGATCGCAGTTTGTCGGCCATGGCTATGGCGCAAGCAACGGCGTTTTGGGCATCTATGGCGATTTCTGTTAATGTTGTACGTTCAATGGGGACACCGAAAAGTGCCATGACGGCATCGCCGATAAATTTATTGACCATACCGTTATATTCTAAGACGATATCAGCCATGGCTTCCATGTATTCATTGAGCCAGGTCATGAGTGCGGTGGGGGTGATAGTGGTAGCGATGGAGCTAAAACCTTCTAAGTCTGAGAAGAGAACGCTGGCTGTCATTTCTCGTCCAACTATTGATCCTTTCTGGAGTAAATTGTGGCGTGATTTCCAGATTTCGTCAGCGACTTGAGGGGTAACTTGCTGTTTGAATAATGCCATGAGGGTGTATCGGTCTTGGCGTTCTAAGCTGGTTGTATAGATAGCAATGGCGATCGCTGATCCTCCTAAGCCTAATAAAGGTGGGACAACAGGAATCCACCAACCTTGGAGAAAAGCTAGGTAAGAAGTTAATATTAATGTGCTTCCAGCCACGATTAAACTTAAAATTGTCTCTCTATAGGAAATATTTTTATAAATAAATTTTTGAGAACGTAATGTCCAGCCCAGAATAGCCCCAATATAAGACCATAAAGAAATCCACAACCATTCTAGGATTTCGGGACTACCTCGCATCATCGGTCTACCGTCGAGTGCAGAACTTAAAATTTGGCTGACAAGATTGGCATGAATAACTACTCCTGGCATTCTTTCAGGAAAAGCATTAAAAGAACTGCTATAAGGGGTAAAAAAATCATCATGGAGACTGGAGGCTGTTGCACCGATTAGTATGATGCGATCGCGCCCCCAATTATCTGGTAAGTTACCATTGAGAATTTGAAGAATTGAATATTTTTGATAATGGTTTTGTGTGCCTCTAAAATTGAGTAAAATTTGGTATCCTCGATCATCAGTACGAATATAACCACCATCATCATGTTCAAAAGGAATAAATGTGGCTTTGCCTAATTGATAATGTCGCTTTTCAGCATTTAATTCTTGTAATTCAATCCCCTGATTTTGTAAATACATTAATGATAGTTTTGTTCCCAAGCTCAAAACTTCTTCACCGGATTTTGGCTGAAGAGAGATGATACCACGACGGACTTTACCATCAGCATCTAACAGTAAATCTGATGCTGCTATCTGATCGAGTTTACTTAATATGGGGTGGGGATTAACTTCTGGGCCATATCCATCTCCCACTACCTTTTTGACTCCGATTAGATTGGGTGTAGATTTCATAATGTCAAGCAGTGCTTGACGGCCAGGTTCTACGGGTAAATCTCGATATAAATCTAACCCAATAGCTACAGGTTTCTGTTGACGAATTTTATCTAGTATTTTTGCAAGAAAAGCGTCGGGCATTGGCCATTGTCCGACACTTCTAATTGTGGCTTCATCAATAGTAACTACAACAACGCGGGGGTCAGGAGGTTCTGGGGGACGGAGTTTAAAAAATTGGTCAAGTGCTGCCCAATCTATCATTTGAAGTAACCCCAGAAACCGGATGATCAGGATAAAACCTCCCACTGATGGAGCTACTAATAATACTCCTTGCCAGCTATAGAGGAACTGTTTGAGTTTAATCACATCAGCAGATTTTTTAATTTTGGGGCTGCTGACAACAATCAACTACTGGTACTTGGCTGAGTTCTGTTAAGCCAACGGATTGAAGTAGTTCTTGCCATTCCGCACCAATTTGAGGATTTTGGGGGTGCGATCGCTTCAAATCAGCCAATGTAGCTACAGTGTCATACCACAAACCATTTTGAGCATAGAGTTTAGCTTGTTCTAGGGGAGTGGCTGCTACTAAACTGTTATTAAGGGTAGAACTGAGTTGAATACGTTCTAATGTTCCTTCTAAAACAATATCTCGTTGTCTCTCTTCAGGATCACAAATTAAAGCAAGATTCCATTTATATTGTTTACCAAGTGCCAATGGACTGGCAGCTTTAGGAATTTTAAAGCTAGTAATGCCGGAAGTAGCTGTTAAATCAACTGTTGTTTGATAAATACCATTACCTTGTTCATCCCATAGAGTTAATTCCGCTTTGCGATTAACCGGTTCAGATATTTTAACGAGAACTGTTGGATAAGCAGCAGAGGTTAATTCTTTTTCTGTAGATGGAATCAAAGCTGTCAAAATTGGTTGTGTGGATGAAGTCCCAAGGTACTGGCAAACTCCTCTAGTTGCTCCCCCTGCGGTTTTGGTAGGAGTACCTTTAGCTCGAAATGTCACAGCTTGGGCTGGTACTAAGGGTAGTAGTACCAGTCCCGTAAAGAACAGAGATAATAAGGGGCGAGATAATTTTTGCATATCCATAAATTGGGAAGTGAACGTGGCTAATTATATAAACAACCAAGATTGCCTGTATTTCCGTAGGTAGAGTTTGCACCAAAAAGTCTTTTCGTGGAGGTAGGTGACAGGTGATAGTTTTAGCCTCTTGGTATGGTTAAATTTCAGAGAGAAATGCAGGTTTTTGAGGTTTTGTACTGACAAAACTTGGCACTTCTTGAAAATCATCAAGGCTAAAACCCTCTCCTTGTCATATCTTGAAATTAATTCAGCCATCCCTAGGTAAGAGTTCTAAATTCTACGTATTTCTCTGTAACTAAATATTGCCAGTATTTATGCATAAGGTACTGATTTGCTAGGAGTTGGAAAAGTAGAAAATGAACTCTTTTTTAATTTATACAAGTTACGGAGATAAATTAATTTCAATTTTTATCATAACCAGTGTGATTATACTGAAAAATTTGAGAAAATAAAATACCTTGTGTAGAGATTTCATCATAACTTCAAGAAAAGATATTTTGTAATTCTATTTGTAGTACAATGGAAGTATACAGAATATCTCAATAGGTAAGCTAAGAAATGGTAATTTTAGGACTTACGCATTTTAATGAAATGTAGGGGTTTGAGATTGCTTCCTTACGTCGCAATGACAGTATTGGAATTAGGTTCTGCCTAAGTCCAGAATCTGTATCAAGAGTTCTCAAAAACCTTCCTACTAAAGCGAGTCAGAGAGAGTGATAAGTACCTAAGCAAAACTGATTAAATATTTTGAAAATACTTAAACCAATGAATTACGTAGGGCAAACCTCCTGTACTTGCTCCATAAATCAGGGTAGCCACAGAGACGCTACCCCTATATCAAATCGAGATCTTTTATATAATTAATTTTACCTACCTACTTAATAAGAACAAATTTAATTGTGAAATTGAGTTAAGGCACAGTGGAACCCAACAAAAGAATTGATACTATTAGTTTAGTAATGGGTTTTCTTGCATGAACTTAACCTACACTACTTATTGCCAATTACCCACTAAAACAAAGGCAGACCAAAAATAAGGATTTTGGAATTTACGATTTTTTAAAAGTAATAGTTCGGCATTGCGAAGAGCTTCAGCTTTACTAATTTTAGATTTGACTAATTGCCGATAAAATTCACTAATTAAAATCGCCGTAGATTCGTCGTTAACCTGCCACAAAGTTCCTACAGTGCTACGAGCGCCTGAACGAATAGCTATACCTGCTAAACCTAAGGCTGCACGTTCATCACCAGCAGCAGTTTCACAAGCACTAAGAACTAATAATTCAATGGGGAGTTTTTGATTATCACTCCCCGATTCTCTCAATAATTGGTCTAATTGTTTCACATTTAGGCGCTCATTCCAAGTCAAAATGAATGTGTCTGCTGCATTAGAACTAAATTGACCGTGTGTAGCTAAATGAACAATGGGAAAAGATACACTTTTAATTTGTTGTTCTAAGGATTCAACTATAAACTGTTGATTTAAAAGTGTATTTGTTGGTATTTTTAATGAAATTTGTTTGACTTCAGTAGCCACATCTGGTAAAGCTGGAAAACCCTGACGTGGTTCTGTTAATGCTGCAATTAAGCCTTTTAATTTAATTTGGGTGAGAGGTTTAGGTTCGAGGAGTTGCAGTCCAGGAGTGAGGGCAATATTATATTTTTCTAGCAAATATTGTTGACCATCATAAAGGGTAGCCATTGGTAAACTTTGCAAAGCACCATCAAGGACAAATACTAAAGTTTTGATCCCATTGCTGGTTAAATCAGCCTCTGAGGGACGAATTAACCAATCGTAAAGTTTTCGCAATTTGGGTAATCTTTCCTGGGGAAATGCTGTTCTTCTTAGGGAAATTCGCGCTTGTTTGATAGTAGTTTGTAATTCTGTTCGTGGTTGATTAGTTGTATATTTACGTAAAGGTTTATTAGGGATAGAAAGAATAACTTCTAGTCTGTCATTTAAAATAATGGGATAAATAACAGCAGCAGTGCCATCAATTTGATCAATTAATTTTGGTTTAGCATCTGCACAAGCATCACGGAAAAAGTTATCTAATTCTGCTAATTGCAAAGATTCAATTATTTGTCGTGCTTGTTGCAATTTAGCTTGACTGGGAGATTCTTCTTGCAACAGTAACCCGACTAACTCCCGATAAATTGGTTCGACACTTTCCCGAAAAGAAAATTGTACTTCGGGGTTAACTGTCACCAAATCACCCCGCAAAGAACCAAGAATTTTAATCGCCTGGGTATATTGATTAATGGCGACTTCAGTATTTTTTTGGGATTTTTGAATCCGGCCTAATTGCCAAAATATTTGATAAGAAATATCAGGATTTTCAAAAGATGGTACTAAATTTAAAGCTTGAGTTGTATAATTTTCAGCTTTTGTCCATTCTTTTTTTAATTCAGATAATCTACCTTGTGTGAGTAATATATAAGCTTGGGTGCGTGGAGTTCCTAAATTTTGGGCTTGTTGATAAGCACTGTTTAAAATTTGCTCAATTTCTGTAAATGATTCAGAAGAATTTATTGCTAATTTAATTAAACTTTCACTTAGATTAATTTGGGCATAAATTCCAATTTGATTAGGAGAAATTTGATTTATTTGGGGTTTTAATGTTAACCATAAGCTTTTTGCTGCTTGCCAGTTTTGCAAATCTGTTAACAAACTAAGATGATTTAATAAAGCTTGAGTTTGAGTGGTTTGACGAGTTGCTAATTGAGTAGAATTTACATAAGCTGCAAGTGCATTTTCTTGATATTGATTTTTTTGCTGTTTATTTAAACCCGGTTGATTAGCAAAAGCGCGGTTTGTATTGCCAATATTTAAATATACTTCAGCTTTAATTTGGGAAATGTTTAATTTCTCAGCAGTTTGTAACCCTAAGTTTAAAACTTGCTCGGATTCATTTAACTGTCCTAATACTCGTAAGACATGACCTAAAGTATTGATAGATTGAATGTGCTGCAAAAAAAAATGATTGCTTTTTCCAAGTTGCTAAGGTTGTAGAATCTATTTCACAGCTTGAAGTTTGTAAATTTAGAGATAGTAATAGTGTTTGGCAAGCTCTGGGATATAATCCTAATGATTGTAAAGCTAGACTTTGATTAATTTGATTTTCAATTAGTCGGTCTTTTAATCCTAACTGTTGGTAGATTTTAGCTGCTAAAATCCAAGTATCTAGAGCATTTTGAATTTTACCCCGTTGTAGTTGTAATTGTCCTTGAATATCGAGGGTTTGGGCGAGTATACGCTGTTGTGGGGAATTTGGAGTTTGAGATTTGAGGAGAGAAAGACTAGAATTAATATTTTGTTCTGCTTGTTCCCATTGTCCTAATTGTCCGAAAGTTGCGGCTAAATTACTTAATACCATTCCTTGATTTAAGAAGTCTCTTTGATTCTTAAATTCGGTTGCAGCTTGTTGTAATAAAGGGATAACTTCTGTAAATTTTCCTGTATTATAAAGTATCTGAGCTTTTTGAGTAACTGTCTGTGGTTGTTGCATTTGAGCAATTACAGGATTAACTCCCATTATCAACAATAAGGAGAGTAAAAATAATAAGGTATATTTTAGTAGTGATTTGGTATATTTCATTAATAAATCTCAATAGTTAAAATATAACTTGACTTGTGAAAAACCTACTTTAAATAGTGTCATTGCGACCTAAGAAAACAATCTGAAATTTATACATTTTGTCTGACGGGATGACAAAAATAGTTAAAATGCAGACAGAATAAGCCTCATAGCTCTCTCACCGCGTTGATAATACTTCCGCTTATTAGGAGATAATCTCAATAATTCTCTAACTAATTCCCGACAATTATCTATAAAATCA